>JBGSSZ010000190.1:0-3028 GCA_041736785.1 Limnoglobus sp. | reverse complement strand
GGCGCCGCGGCCCGCGTCCAAGGACGGCGACGCCATCACTCCGGCCCGGTTGCTCGGCTGGCTCAGAATGTACTGGCTCGCCATCCTCTTCTGCGGCAGCCTCCTCGGCTGCGGGCTCGCCTACCTCGCCTGGGAGCTTCTCCCCGCAAAGTATGAATCCTACGCGCTGCTCCGCGTCGCCTCGACGCCGTTCACTGTCACCAATCAGAAAGACCCCACCCGCAGCCGCAGCGACTTCAACACCTACTTGAAGACCAACGCCAAGCTGATCCGCAGCGAATTTGTGCTCAACAAAGCTCTGAACATGGAAGTCGACGGTCGACGGATCATCGACTTGCCGACGATCAAGGCTCAGGAAAATCCGATCCAGTTTCTCGATGAGGAAGTGCTCGTCGCCACCACCGAGGGCGTGGAAACCATCACGGTGAGCATGAAAGGCAGCAACCCGGAAGACATTCGCCGCATCGTGAACGCTGTGCAGATGGCGTACATGGAAGAGGTCATCGAGAAGGAGATCCACGAACGGCAGGCGTTTCTCACCACGGTGGAGACCACGCTGGTGCGGTTGCAGCAGGATCTGGCGAAGATGGTGGGCAAACCGGGCGAGCCGATGCCGGCGGGGTTGGTGCAAGCGGGCGGCGTGCCTGGCGCGCTGCCAGGCGGTGTGATCCAGAATGCCGTCGCGAACGGTCCGCCGGAGTGGGTCAAGCGAGAGATGGCGGCGAACATGGTCAAGAAGGCCGCCGTGCTCCGCGACAACATGAACGAACTCCCGCTCGTCATCACTTCACAGAAGGTCAAGATCGCCGCGATGGAGAAACAACTGACCGCACTCAAATCGGGCCAGCCTTCGAAAGAAACACTCGACGAGGTAGAGCAGGATCCGGAAGTGCTGGCGTATATGCAGCGCGAACAGGCCTATCGTGCGAGGTATCAGCGCGAACTGGCCCTGTATGCGAACCCTGCGGCAGAGAGCGTGCAGGCCACACTCGCCTTGGCCAACGAAGCCGCGGCCGAGACGAAGAAGCTGAAAGAAAAGAAGATTTACGACAAAGAATTTAATAAGCGTCAGGCTCAGGCGACGCAGTTGAGCCTTGCGATCGACGAGGCGACACGGCGACTCCGCGACTTCGAAGACAAGCTCCGCGCTGACACACAGCGACTGGCCGACACTACGGCGGAGATCGCGAAATTGCCCAGCGATCCGACCAAGGTCACGGCAGAGGAGAAAGCGATCGAGAAGCCGCCGCTCGTGAATCCCGAGTCTACGATGATCCTCGCCCAGGACGACATCTTCCGCGACATGGCTCACCACGCGGCCGCACTGCGGATGGACATCGGCTCGCCGCGGCGAGTGAGCGTGCTGCAAAAGGCGTCCATGCCGGTGCAGAAAGACACAAAGAAGCAGATTCTCGTGACGATCTTTGCGGGGCTGATGGGCTTCGCTATCGTCGGGCTCGCGCTCGTGAGCATGGAATTCAAAGCCAAAAAGGTCTGCAATCTCGGCGATCTGAAAACCTCGACGCCTGTGCCCGTCGTCGGCGTGCTCCCCTGGAAGCAAGGAGAGTCCACCAGCAATCCGGATGTGCTCGAAGCGGTCGACAAGCTGCGGTCGTATGTCTCGCAGACCTACCTCGCTCGCGGTGCGACGACCGTCGCGGTCACGAGCCCGATGGGCAGTGAGGGCAAATCGTTCTGTGCGTTCGGGCTCGCCAGTTCACTCGCAAGCGCGGGGCACAAGACACTGCTCGTCGATTTCGATCTGCGCGAGCCAAGCCTGCACACGATGGCGGGCGTCACCAATACCGCGGGCGTCTGCGAACTGCTCCGCGGCGATGCCGACTTCCGCGGCACGATCCAGCGACTCGCCAGCGGGCTGCATTTCCTTCCTGCAGGTCAGTGGTCCGACGAAGCCCGCATGGCCGCGGTCGGTGGGCGGCTCGAATCGCTGCTCTCCCGACTCAAGGAACCGTTCGACTGCGTGATCCTCAATACGCACGCACTGCTCACTGCCGCGGAGACAGTCGAAGTGGCCCGACGCTGCGAAGTAGTGCTGCTCTGCACGCTGCACCGTGAGACGCGGATGCCGATGCTGAAGCGGGCCGCCGAGCGGGTGGTCACGATGGAAGTGCCCTACACCGGCGTGGTCTATCTCGGAGCCACGACTCAGGAGGCGCTGTGCTGAAAATCAAGCTTGCCGTGTTTGCGGTGCTTCTCTTTGGCGGAGCCGCGATCCATGGTGCGATCACGCAGCGTTGGAGTACGTTCGCCCCGGATGCCGAGCGGCGCGAAGCAATGCACGCGCTGGTAGTGCAGTATCCCGAATGCGAATCGAGCCCGATCGAGCACGATGTGCCGCTGAAGGAGCGGAGCATCGCGACGAGCCGGCGTTATCTGTTTGTGTCGCGGGGCTTCGCCGCGAGCACGTCGATCATCAGCGGCGTGCCGGGTGCGGTCGCCACGCACACCCCGGATGTCTGCTACACGTCGAGCGGCTACACGATGTTCCGTGCTCCCAGGCGGCAGACTGTCACGCTGGCCGATGGGCAGACCGCGACGTTCATGGTCGCCGATTTCGAGAAGAAGAAAGCCACGCAGACCGAGCGCCTGCGGGTGCGCTGGTCCTGGAGCCTCAATGGCGTCTGGGAAGCTCCCGACTATGCCCGGTTTCACTATCTGAAGTGCCCCGAGCTTTTCAAACTCTACATCGTGACGACCCTGCCGAACGAGAGCGATGATGATGCTCCCGCGGCGCTGTCGTTCACGGCCGCGGCGTTCGCCCAGTATGCCGAAGTTCTTGCCCGATAAGGACCGTATCGCGATGACCTCGACTGTCCGACCGACGACCCGAAGCCGACCCGTGAATGCGCGACTCGTTGCTCCTGTGTTGACATCGCCGGGCATGGCAGTGTTCGACCACGCGGTGGCGGCGGTGCTGCTGGTCGCTGCGCTGCCGGTGATGCTGGCAGCGATGCTCGCAGTGCGGCTGACTTCGAAGGGTCCGGCGATCTACACGCAGACACGCCTC
>JBGSSZ010000186.1:0-10847 GCA_041736785.1 Limnoglobus sp. | reverse complement strand
GCCGCCGTCGCGGTCGTCGCCCACCGCTTCGGCATCCCGGCAGTCGAACCCATCCGCGACTCGCACGTCGGTCTGATGCTCGGCACCGTGATCGCGCTCGTCGGCTTCCGCTTCGGGCAACGCTAGCAGCGACGGCAAATCACATCGAATCGATTGTGACGATCACAAAAGCGGCCGCACTTCGACCAGACTGCGATTGTCCGCATCTGACCGCAGCCATGGGTCATAATTCCGGAAGGCTTTTCCCAGACCCGCACGCTCGGTGGCCCATGCGTATCCTGCTCCTGGCGGTTGTTGCCGCATTCATCGGCGTGCCGCTCCACTCCGCACCTGGCGAAGCTGTCAGCGCCAGCCCCTGCCATCTCACAATCCATGTCCCGGTCGGCGCGACGCTCCTTGTCAATGGTGCCCGCACACAGCAGATGACTGCAGTACGCCGCTTCGTCAGCCCGCCGCTGCCGGTAGGGAAAAAGTTCTTCTATGCCTTCACCGCGACGTGGACGCAGAACGGCGCACTGGTCACGACGCAGCAGCAAGTCGATGTGTCTGCGGGTGCGGACCTCGTGGTCGACATGACACAAGCCGAGCGCGTGGCGAATGCTCAGCCCAAAGCGGCGGGGCCGAAATCGGCTTTTGAGAAGCCGAAATGACTCCACCCGGCGCGAGCGACGACGGATCGTTCCGCCAACTGTTGTGGAACTCCTTTGTTGCCGTGGCGCTCGCTGCGACCCTGGTCACGCTCTGCTATTTCTTCGTCGATCGCCCCGTGGCATACTTCGTCCATGCCCAGCAATTCAATCGCGATACCCTGCTGAAATGGCTGACGTTGCCGCCGCCTGTCATGCAGCAGTGCGTACCGGCTCTTCTCGTCGTCCTCGCAGTGCGGCGTGCATTTGGCCCGTTCACACAATGCGAACTCCTGCTGGGGCTCGCCGGCGTGAGCATGGTGCTGGCCGATCAGTTTCGCGGATCACTGTCGTATCTCTGCGGCCGCTATTGGCCTGAAACCTGGATCAACAATAATCCCTCACTGATCGGCACCGGTGCCTTCGGCTTTCATCCGTTCCACAACGGCTCGGCGTACGGCAGCTTCCCCTCGGGGCACATGACGCGCACCGTGGCGTTTGTGGCTGTGTTCTGGATCGCGGCACCGCGATGGCGATGGGTCTGCATCGTGGCCTCTCTTGCAGTCGCTGTCGGGCTGCTCGGGATGAACTATCACTTCGTCGGCGACGTCATCGGCGGTGCGTTCCTCGGCGGAATCGTCGGTGCCTATGTGTCGCGTTGCAGTGGCATCGGGAAGCCGGTCCATAACCTGACAGCATGATCTACGACGCCATCATTGTCGGAGCCGGGCACAACGGGCTTGTCTCTGCGGCTTACCTTGCGAAAGCTGGCTGGAAGGTGCTCGTGCTCGAACGCCGCGAACTCGTCGGCGGATGCTGCATCACCGAGGAAACCTGGCCCGGCTTCAAGGTCAGCACCGCGAGCTATGTCAACAGTCTGCTGCGGCCGGCGATCATCCGCGATCTCGATTTGAAGAGCCACGGCTTCGAGATGCTGCCGCGGTCGCCGTCAAGTTTCACGCCGTTTCCCGACGGCCGTTCGCTGCTGATGGGTCCGGATCGTGCCCAGACGACGCGAGAGATTGCCAAGTTTTCGACGCGCGACGCGGAGCGCTACGCGGACTACGAAGCGATGCTCACGCGCGTGGCGGATTTTCTGGAGCCGCTGCTGGAGCAGACACCCGCGAATCTGTTCGGCGGCATTGGCGATCTCTGGAAGCTCGGCCGGCTCGGCATGAAATTCCGCGGGCTCGGAGCCAGCACCGCGACCGAAGCGATCGAGATTCTCACCGGTGCCGCGACGCCGATCCTCGACCGCTGGTTCGAGAGTGACGAACTCAAAGCCACGCTCGCCACCGATGCTGTGATCGGTGCATTTGCACCGCCGAGCCATCCCGGCACCGCGTACGTGCTCTTTCATCATGTGATGGGTGAGTGCAACGGAGTCCGCGGTGTCTGGGGGTACGTCCGTGGCGGGATGGGG
Source organism: Limnoglobus sp. (assembly GCA_041736785.1). Lineage (GTDB taxonomy): Bacteria > Planctomycetota > Planctomycetia > Gemmatales > Gemmataceae > JBGSSZ01. Next base: position 8,798 of record JBGSSZ010000186.1, on the reverse strand, counting down.
ATGATCTCCGAGAGCATCGCCTCCGCTGCGAAAAAGCACGGCGCGGAGATCCGCACCAACTCCGACGTGGCCCGGATCATCACCAGGAATGGCCAGGTCAGCGGCGTCGCTCTGCGCGATGGGACAGAGTTTCAGGCGAAGCGGGTGGCGTCGTGTGCGGACGCCAATGTCACGTTCTTGAAGCTGCTCGATTCGCGTGATCTGCCACCGGAGTTTGTCGCTGCCGTGAAGCGGATCGACTACGCCAGCGCGACTGTGAAGATCAACGTCGCGCTCAGCGAATCGCCGCGATTCCGCTGCCTCGACCACACCGGCGTCGGCCCGCACCATCATGGTACCATGCACATCTGCCCGAGCATGGAGTACATTGAGCGGGCCTACGACGATGCCAAGTATGGAGTGCCGGCGAAGAATCCGATGCTCGAATGCACTATGGCGACCGCACTCGACTCCACGCTCGCGCCGCCGGGGCAGCACATTCTCAGCATGTTCGTGCAGTACGCACCGTACACGCTGAAGGGCACGACTTGGGACGTGGAAAAGGACAAATTCGCTGACCGCTGCTTTGACGTGCTCAACGAGTACGCACCGAATTTCAAAGCGAGCGTCCTGCACCGGCAGGTGATCCCGCCGCCGGAGATGGAGCGTATGTGGGGCATCACCGGCGGCAACATCATGCAGGGTACGATGAGCCTGTCGAACGTCTTCAATCTTCGCCCGGTACCGGGCTTCGCGGACTATCGCACGCCGATCCGCGGGCTGTACCTCTGTGGAGCCGCGGCACATCCCGGCGGCGGCGTGATGGGAGCCGCGGGCATGAATGCCGCCAGGGAAATGTTGCGACGTTAGCGATGCGTCCGCACCGGACGCTTCTGCGAACCGCCGCTGACGAATCTTGCTAACCTAGTGGTATGCACTCCAGCGCGCCATCACTGCAAACTTTGCGGATCATCGTCATCGGAATGATTGTGGGCTCGTGCGTCATCGGCGGCACCGTGCTCTTCTCCGCCAGCCGCATCGGGGCCAAAGCCTTCATCCACCCCGCCATCGGCTACACCATCGGCGGCCTCGCCGTCGCATCGATGTTTGCGCAGACTTTCCTGGTGCCGAAGCTGTTCCGGGCCAAACGAAGTGAGACCGAGGATCGCGTCGTGCTGCTGAATCTGTTTGCGACCGAAACGCTGATCCGCGCCAGCCTGCTCGAAGCAGTGGCTCTGCTGGCCTACCTGTCCTATCTCTTCACGCTCGACGACAAGATCCTCGTCGTCGGTCTTCTGCTGGTGGGCATGATCGCGATGTTGATTCCGACGCAGGCGAGCTTCGACCGCTGGTGTGCGCGGGCTTAGCGGATCCATTCGTCGTCAAGCCGCAGGTGGCGGTATCCGCCGTAGCTCTCAAGCGGCATGTAATACTGGCAGCCCTCGAAGAAATAGTGTGTGACCTGGCTGTGACGGGAGCGGTTCTTGTCCGGGTGCGAGCCGCCGCCGTGGATCAAGTTGGCGCTCCAGATGAAGGCCTGACCTTTTCTGATGATGGCCCGCTCCGCTGGGAGATTGTGTTTTTTGACGAGGGCTTCGATGTGGTCTTCGTAGCGGTCGTAGTGTTCTTTGCCCGGGCCGGGGGCGAAGTCTTCCATCTTCACCTCAGGGAGCTTGTGACTGCCGGGATAGTAGACGAGTGCACCGTTGCCGAGGTCGATGTCTTCGAGGGCGACCCAGACGCCGACCATGTAGCTCGGCGGGTCGCTGTGGAAGTGGATGATGTCGGAATGGGCCCGCTGCTCGGTGCCGGTGGGGAAGTTCAGCGTCTGGAACGGCTTCGGCTTGCGAGCGTAAAGCTGTTCCAACACGCGTAGCACGCGGGGAGCAAGTGCGATGGTCCGCACGGCGGGGCTGTGCTTCCAGCCATTGAAGACCCGCGAGCCGTGGTGGAGGTTCTGCCTCATATCCGGATGACTTTTCAACTCATCAATTGCAGCATCGATGACGCTCATCGGCAGCATCGGATCGAAGATCATCCAGCCGCTGCCGTGGTATTGCTCGATCTCCTGTTCGCTGATGATCGGCTTGCCGCGATTGAGGAAATCCGCTGCGGCCTGCACGCCGGGGATCTGCTTGAGCAGCGAGACAAAACTGCCCTGAAAGCCAACGCGAGCCGCCATGACGTACTCCTAACGAATGAAAGCCGGCGGCTCGGCACCGATGCCGAAGCGGCCAACGGCGTGATCGAGCGGCTCGCCCGGAATCGCCGGGCCAGGCTCATACAGCGTGAACGGCCCGATCACTGCGACTCGGACGTAGACCGCACCCGAGGCATGGCGGATCTGCCGCGGCCCGGGGTGATCGCTGATGTCAACCACCACTTCCGCGGGATCGACGTTCGGCGACCCGACGACGGGGTAGAAATAGCCCACATGCCGCGGATTATGCGCGAGCTTCAGCGCCCGCGTCAACGGGTATTCCCACGGCAGGGCACCATGATTGACCAGATCGACACTCTTCGTGCCCACACGCTGCACCACATCGCGGATCGCATCGCGCGCCTGGCTGTCGCCCAGACAGCGTATCGTCTCTGCGTCCGTGCGCAGAACATTGAGCGGGGACGAACCTGTGATCGGGCGAAGCTCCGATTCAAAGAGGCTCGGCAACGCCGCTCCGAGCAGGGATGCCACCAGCAGCGGTGACAGAGCCTCGCAATATTTGCGAGTGGCGAGCCAACCCACGGCGACGCTGGCCAGCGTGACGAGCGGCAGTTGCAGTCGCGGGTGCCACGGTTGCCACTTAAACGCGATGCAGAACGCCGTGAACCCGCCGAGCAGCACCAGCCAATAGAGACACCACAGCTTCGTGAGACGGAAGAGACTCGCAATCGCGGCGACGGCGATGAGCAGCAGATGCAGCGGAGCGCCGGCCTGCTCGCGCTGTGGTGCGTAGTCGAGCTGGAAGACTTGACCGCCCCACGTTGTTGCGGCATCCGATGCCTGCAGCCCCAGGCTCGCGTGCTGCCGCAAGACCAGACGCTCGATCCGGGCGTTCCAACTCGCATTGGGCGTGGCCAGATTCATCGCAATGTTCCGCAGCAGATTCGAAGTTACCGCCGGCAGATCATGGCGTTCGTTGCCCAGACCGAAGGTCTTCCCCGCGGGCGAGCCGTAGGCCTGATAGTTCCGCAGCAGGTGCGGCGCGTTGAACGCAAGTGCGATAGCAAACGCACAGAGCATCGCTTTCCAGTGCCTTCGCAGGGGCACGATGCTGAGCACGACAATCGGAGCGGCGAACACCGTGCCTGTGCCTTTGGTGAGTGCGAGCAGGCCGAGCGTGGAGCCGAAGAACAGGGCATGGCGGAGTCGGATGGCGGGTGCGGTCCAGAGCTTGACGAGCCACCACATGACAGCGACCAGCCAGAACGCGACGAGGCCATCGTTCTTGCCGCTGGCGGCTTCGTGGATCGCCATGGGGATGGTAGCCGCCGACGCGGCTGCGATCCATTGCCCGAGCCGACTCACACCCAGATCCCGCGCCAGCAGGCTCACTGCGATGAGCGTGAGCACCAGTCCGCTCCACGAGAGGACAGAGTTCATGCGATCGCTGCCGCTCATCAGCATCAGGTGCGAGCCGAGATATTCCATCAGCGGCGGGTTCACAGTCAGGCGGTAGTCCTGCGTCGGGAAGTGAGCCACGCTTGAGGCTTGTAGCCACTGCACCTGCCGCGGCAAATGATAGAGGATCACGTCCCAGTTGTTGGGCGGGCAGATGATGGCGAGTGCCAGCGTGACCGCGAGCACCACGCCCACGGCCAGCATCGGCACGATTTCGAGCACCGCCAGCCGCGGCCATCGCAGAGAGATAGTGCCGCGCTGCCGGAAAGCGACTGCGAGAGCGACGACAACGAACACGCTCCAGGCGATGGTCACATTCATCGCCGTCAGTGCGATGAACGCACTCAACACCTCGGTGACGATGGCCGCATACGCCGCGAGGATCGTGGCGAAGATCAGAATCAGTTCCCGGCGGGATCGCAGCGGCATCCCGGTGACGCTACCCCCGCGAGACTGATGGCGTCAACCCGGAGCGTTTTTCGTAGGATTCACTCACGCTCTCCCCGCAGGATGCCATCGATGAGCCTGCCGCTCCAAACCCAAGCCCTCCTTCAAGCCGCCCGGGACATGGCAAAAGCCCTGCCCGCGGATGCGGTGCTCCTGCTCGTCGAGACGCCGCTTGACTGGACCGAAGTGCAGCAGAAGCTGATCGGCTGCCGGCTCTTCGTCGCGTCGGACAATCACAACCTCACCAAGCCGCTACGCGACAACGACGACTGGACCGTCATCGACCTCGACGCCGATCCGCTGCCGACGCCGGAGCGGATGAGCAATGCCCTCTTGAAGGCGATCACCGACGAACAGTTGAAGCCCGGCGCGCATGTCATCGTGCTCTACAACGGTATCGCGACTCTGGACGACGCACCCGACCTGATCGACAGCCTGAGCGTGCTGCACCTCGGCGAGCACCTCGAGCGGATGACCGCAGCCGACTTGCGAAAGCTCGGCTCGGATATCCCGCAGGAGGTACTCAAAAGCGTGGTCGATCTCGCCACGGAAATCGGCCGCGAGGGGCGCGAAGGGCATCCCGTCGGCACCGTCATCGTCGTTGGCGACACTCGCAAGGTGCAGGACCACTCCCGTTTCTTGAACTACAATCCGTTCCGCGGCTACACCAAGAAAGAGCGCGACATCCGCGATCGCAAGGTCCGCGAGCAGATCAAAGAGGTGGCCAAGATCGACGGGGCCGTGCTGATCAGTCGCGACGGCATCGCCGAGGCGGCGTGTGTCTATCTCGACGTGAGCACCGATGGCGTCAGCCTCAGCAAAGGCTTCGGCAGCCGGCATCTCTCCGCCGCCGCAATCAGCAAGAAAACCAAAGCCGTTGCCTTCGTGGTCAGTCAGTCGTCGGGCACCGTACGCGTCTTTCAGAACGGCGAAGAGCGGCTGCGCATCGAGCCGCTGGATCGCCCACACGTCTGGCAACCGCTGCGGCTCGAAGCCCACGAGGACGACTGAACTCGTCTACAGTTCGGCCAACTTGCGGCGAAATGCGTCCAGACCCTGAGCGTATGACACTGCCCAGTCTTCCCGCGGCACGACCCGCTCGCGGAACCGCACCATCTGCCGCACGGCATCGGCGATTGCGCACGGCTCCGGGTCGCCTGCCTCACGACGACGATACGACTCCAACCCCCACAATGCCGCCACGGCCGCACCCAGTGCGGGGCCTTCGTCGCTCTCCAGTCGCTCCAGCGGCCGGTTGAGCACGCTCGCCAGGATCTCGCACATGAGGTCGCTTTTGGCGATGCCGCCGCTGACGCTGACGCGGGTGATCGCCTGCCCCGCGGCTTCGTGCTCCTTGACCGCGAGTGCGATCAGATACGCGATCGCCTCGAACGCTGCCCGCACCTTCACGCCAATGCTCTCCGGCTCGCGGCTCCAGACCACGCTGGGCTTGCTCACGCCGATCGAAGGTTCGCTGAGTAGGAACGGCATCACGCTGACGCCATCGCAGCCCGCGGGGACCTTCCTCGCTTCGGTCTCCAGCGAATGCCAGTTCGGCTTGGCTCCCACAATCGGGTCGAGGAACTGGGCACCGTTGGAGTAGCAGCGCATCCAGAGGTACGGCCCCCAGTTGAGCTTCATGATGTCGAGATTGGTCTTTACGGGGATGAAGTCGGCGGAGGAGTTCACGACAGCGGAGTTGCCGAGGATGATGGCGACGTGCCCCGCGTCGGTCGCCCCGCCGCCGACGAGACCGGCGGCTTGGTCATCGAGGGTAGGGAAGAACAATGGGCGCTGGTTTTCCAAAAGCATCGCATTGAGTGTGATGCTCTCACACAATTCCTGATCTGGCTCGTCGCCGGGGATGATCGTGGGCAATTGCGACCAGGCGAGTTCCCGATACTCGGGTGACGCGATCGCATCCAGCATTCCACGGACCCAGGAGTTCGTGCGGAGATCCATGATCCCCGTCGACGCGGCGGACGAGACGCTGGTGCTTGAGAAATTGCCCGTCAGGTAGCCTGCGGCCAGCGAGCCGTGCGACAGCACGCGTACTGTCTTCTGCCATTGCTCATCTGTCAGGTTGGCCTCGTCCTTCACGAGATGACTCAAGCTGTAGCGTTCCGCCCACGGGCCGCCGATCAATTCTCTCACACGGCTCATGCCGCCGAGCCGCTTCAAGCCCTCAGCGTGATACGTGGCAAGCGTTTGGTCGTTCCAGCAGATTGCCCGCCGGATCGGGTTGGCGTGTTCGTCGACGCGCGACGCGGTGTGATGCGTGGCCGAGATGCCGCCTGCCACCCAGCTTGATTCAGCGTATTCAGTCTCATCGAGAGCGCCCTTGATGGCCCTCACGCTGGCACGGGCATGCCCCTCCAGTTGGAAGAGGTTGAGTTCGCTGACGCCATCGGCGGTCCAGAGGTCGTTAGGAAAGCGGACCTCCGCGGCGACTCTGCCATCGACGGTGAACGCCAGGCACTTGACGCCGCCCGTGCTGAAATCCCAGCCGAGGATCAGGGCGTCGTCGGGGACGTGGCGGAATTCGCTCATAGCATGCTCAGGTGAGTTGGACGGTTCCAGCAGGGAAGTCAATCGTGAGGCTATAGTCTTTCAGGATGTCGACGCCGATCAGTGCTTCGCGCACAGGGCTGAAAATGACTTCTACATCAATGCCGTCAATCTGGATTGTCATGGGATCGACATCGAGCCAACTAGTTCGGCCGAAGGAAAAGCCAAATTTGTTTCGTCGGATGGGCAGCGTTCCGACTGGTAGCAGTTGGATCAAAGGGTCGGGCAGTTGGAGTCCGCCTTCGAAGCCGGTGTCGACGATGGCATCGATCGAGTGGCCAAAGATTTCAACAAATACTCGGGGGCTGCGGCCGGCATGGACAAAACCTTGCGCCATCGGATTCGTCCTCCGGGTTGGATGTCGCGCTCGCTCCACTGCAGGAAGATCACTCGACCACGTATCTCGGGATCGGCGATAGCGTCGAGCAGCATCGTGACCTTGTAGCCGGTGTAAAACTGTTCGGTGACCGGGTCGACGGCAATGGTTCGCGGCAATTCATGGGCGTAGGCATAGCTGCTGGCAAACTCCTGAAAGCACAGTTCAAGGCGTTCAGCTTCGCGGCTGTCGAACGCAGATTGGAAAAGCTCATCGTCCATGTGTCAGTCCTCCGAACCGCATTCAGTATACACGGTTCAGTATGATGGACGAAAGTTCGGAGCAACAGAATGAAAGCAGTCGCCGCACTATTCCTGTCACTCGCATCGGCCCTCGCCGACGATTCCGGCTCGACCGTCTACAAGAAAGTCGTGCCGAGCACGGTCTGGATCCACGCGAAGTACGACCGCGGCACAGCGACCGGCAGCGGCACCATCATCGACGCCAACCGCCGGCTCGCTCTCACCAACTACCACGTTGTCCAGGAAGCCCCGCGGGTCACGCTCTACTTCCCCGAATATCGCGACGGTCAGCCGATCCCGGAAAAGAAATATTACACTGATCGCTCGCAGGCTTTGGCGATCGGCGCCAGGGTGATCGCCCGCGACAAGAAAGCAGATTTGGCGATCGTGCAACTCGACTCTCTGCCGGCCGGGAAGGTGGCGGTGCCACTCGCGCCGCAGAGCACGGAGCCCGGGACCGCGGTGCACTCCATCGGCAACACCGGCAAGAGCGGTGCACTCTGGGGCTACGTGCCGGGCAAGGTGCGACAGGTCTACCACAAGGAATGGAGGGCCGATCTCGGCAACAAAGTCCTCCGCTTCAAAGCCAAGGTGGTCGAGACCGATTCCGCGACCAACCCCGGCGATTCCGGCGGGCCGCTCGTCAACGACAAAGGTGAACTCGTCGGCGTCACCGAAGGCGGCGCGGTCAACGCGCAATTGCTCAGCACCTTCGTGGATGTCAGCGAGGTCAAGCGACTCCTCGCCAGCGACGACGTCAAAGCCGTCAAAGGTGCCAAGCCCGCCATGAAGCCGCGCGAGAAGGCGGCGACCATCCGCGACGGTGCCAAGCTCTTCTCGGCTGAGACGATCAAGAAAGCGCAGGCACTGATCGACGAACTCCACACCAAGCACAAGTTCGAAGTGCTGGTTGAGACGTTCGCCTCGGCTCCCGCCAACGACTTCGAGAAAGTGAAAGCAATGACGCAGAGCGACCGCACCAACTACATGCACGAATGGACTCAGAAGCGCATGACCGCGGAAAACGCCCACGGGCTCGGCATCATCATCTGCAGCGATCCGAAGTCGTTTTACGTCGAATTCGGAGCGGCAGCCGCAGGCAAGTTCCCGGCCAGTCTGCCCCGCACAGTGCTCAAGGAGATCGTCGAGGGATTGAAAAACAAAAAGCAGAACGAGGCCCTGCTCGCGGCATTGGAACAGGTGCGGGACAACTATGGAAAGCCATGAACCGCTGGGCGTGCTGCTCTGCGACGATCTGATCTTCTCGAGCAAGATCACCGCCACTGCCAGGGCACACGATTTGACCGTGCGTGTGGCGTGGACGGTGGACGCGTTGACGACGCTGTTGCAGCAACGTCCCACCGCCGTCATTCTGGAGCTTGATCATTCGCCTTTCGACATCGCAGCGATCATGGCACAGATCCAATCGCTGACCTCGGTGCCGCGAGTGATCGCCTATGGCTCGCATGTGGACGTGGAGCGACTCAAACAAGCCCGTCGGAGTGGCTGCGATGTGGTGCTGCCGCGAAGCCAGTTTGTGGAGCGACTGGAGAGCGAGTTGAAAGAG
>JBGSSZ010000181.1:0-1908 GCA_041736785.1 Limnoglobus sp. | reverse complement strand
GTGCGATGCGGGGCGGTGGCATAGATCAATTCCGTTGATCGCCGCGAGCGTAGCGAAACCGTCCCACCTCCGTCAAGCACACCACCATGAGCGAACTGTTCGACCGCATCCAGGACTCCGCCGCAGCCATCCGTGCGAAGTGGCCGAAGACACCGCGGGTCGGCATCATCCTCGGCACCGGGCTAGGCCAGCTTGCCGACGACATCGCGGCGGATGCGATCTTTCCCTATCAGGAACTGCCACACTTCCCGCACAGCACAGCGCCGAGCCATCAGGGTCGCCTCGTCGCGGGGACGCTCAACGGCGTGAATGTCGTCGCCATGCAGGGGCGATTTCATGCGTACGAAGGCTACAACGCGCGGGAGATCACGTTCCCCGTGCGCGTGATGAAAGCCCTCGGTTGCGACACGATGATCGTGAGCAATGCCGGCGGCGGGCTCAACCCGCAGTATTCCAAGGGCGACCTGATGCTGATCGAGGATCATATCAATCTGATCGGCGACAATCCGTTGATCGGCCCGAACGACGACCGCCTCGGCGACCGCTTCCCCGACATGTGCCATGCCTACGATCGCGGGCTGCTCGCCCTCGCCAAACGGATCGCCATCGACGAAAAGCTCAGCGTGCAGCAGGGTGTGTACGTCGCGGTGGCGGGGCCGAATCTGGAGACGGCCGCGGAGTATCGCTTTCTGCGGACGATCGGTGCCGACATTGTGGGTATGAGCACGGTGCCCGAGACGATCGTGGCGGTGCATGGCAAAATGCGTGTGCTGGGGATCTCGGTGGTGACGGACATGTGCCTGGCCGACGCACTTGAGCCGGTGAGCCTGCCTGAGATCGTCGCGACCGCCAACGCCGCGGAGTTGAAGTTGCGGGTGCTGGTGAAGCGGGTGGTGGCGGAGTTGTGACGCATCCCTCTGAGCCGCGACCGTGCAGTCGCGGCTCAGAACGCACACACTAAATGGTCCGGCCGAAGCGGGCTCCGAACTGGGCGAAGTCGGTGCTGCCGTCGATGGTGCCGTCGCCGTTGAAGTCGAACGCGGCATTGAAGCTCGGCGCACCGCTTGACAATCCGAAGACGCTTCCGAATCCGGCGAAGTCGGTGCTGCCGTCGATGGTGCCGTCGCCGTTGATGTCGCCGAAGAGCCGCTTGATCCCTCCTTCGACGTAGTTTTCATCGAGTGGCGTGCCGCCCAGACTGACGGCGTTGGCAGCGTTCACCGTCAGTGTCCAGATTCCATCCGCCAGCGAACCAAACTCCGTATTCGCGCCGCTGAACGTCAGCGTGGCGAGGGTGCCCATGCCGAGGGTGCTGATGGCCACGCTCACTGTGCCGACCGCGCCGCCGCCGGCTCGGGTCAGGCTGAATGCACTGGCCAGCAGCGCGGCATTCATCGGCCGGTCAAATGCGACAGCGATGGCGGTGACGCGCGATCGCTGGACCGCTCCACCGTTGATGCTCACGCTGACAACGCTCGGCAGCGACTGCGGAGGGACATTCGTCGCGGTGAGCATCACGCTCGCGGTCGAACTCAGACCGGTGCGCGTGTTGGTGGCGATCATCGTCGCGGTGTAGGTGCCGTTGGCGGTGGGGACGAAGCTGTAGCTTGCGCCGAACCCACTGGCGACGACGTTAGCGGCCGCATTGGTGATCTGCCAGGCGATCGCGACAGTCTCTTCGACGAGCACCGGATCGCGGTATGTGCCGATGAGCGCGAGGGGATCGCCGCCATCGGAGGCGGTGCCGTCGGGCGTGGCGATCGCCAGTTGTCGCGGCCGCAGGTTGTGCACGCATGCGTAACAAACGCGCATTACCCTGCACACCATTCTGCTCCAGCCAATCTGCTACAGTCAGCGCACATGCTCGGTCATTACACACCAGCACCATGTCGCAGCCCGCCGACAATG
>JBGSSZ010000160.1:0-2383 GCA_041736785.1 Limnoglobus sp. | reverse complement strand
GCTGGAAGTGCTGGCCATCCTGCCGCCGGAGGAGACCGCCGCCCTGCTGCGTGCCGAACTGCTCGCCCGCGGCTTCCAGGAGAGCGACGACGGCTCGCTGACCCGCCAGGCGGAGCAGACTCGCGTGACCGTCGACCCTTGCAGCGGCGAGGTGTCCGTGAAGGTCGAAGCCCGGCACGAGGCCAGTGCCGAACGCACCGACACGGCGACTGCATACGACGACCTCGGCCCGAGCCTCGATCTGAAAGAGGCCAAACTGCGAGCCACGCTGCGGGCGGAACTGGAGGCGAAGCTCGATCGCGAGAGCGAGCGGCACCAGCAGCAGGCGACCCGCGAACTCGAAGCCCGCCTCGCCGAACTCCAGCCGGAGCTTGGGGCGATCGTCAACAAGATCACCCGCGACGCGCTCAAGGTGAAGGCACAGCAACTCGGCAGCGTAACGGAAGTGCTCGAAGACGAAACGAGCGGCGAACTGACGATCCGGGTGGAAGTCTAATGGCGCTTGTGATCGCCGAGAGCGAACTGCCGACGAGCCTGACGATGGAGCAGGCTGTGGAGGCGGCGTATGCCGCGGAGATGGCCACCGTCGCCGGGCACCTGCTCCGTGGCCTGCCCTGCCGCATCGAATGCGACAAGGAACTCGCTCCGTATCTGTTCGTCAATCTCCGCTCGCGGCTCAAGGATCGCGGCATCAAGTGCCTGTACCTCGACGGACGGCCCCGCGAGAGCGAAGAGAAACCGAATGCCGTCCCGATGGGCATCCTCGGCACGATGATCGCCCAGCTTCGCGATGCGGTCCGCGGCGCCATCTAAAAGAAAGTCGTCGTGCTGCCGCACCTCGATCTGCTGACGACTAGCCAGGGTGCACTCACCAGCGAAGCCCGCGAAGTGATCCCGCTGCTGTATGAGAATCCGGACGTGGTCGTGCTCGGGTTCAAGGATCCATCGTTTCCACTGCCGCCGGTGATTGAGAGCCTTTTCCCGCAGCGGATCAGCATCCTCGGCACCACACGCTCCCGTCTGCGGCATCTGATCACGGCGAAGGAAGCTCGCAAGTTCGGCAAGACGTTCCTCCCGTGGCAGCTTTACAAACATGTGTCGGGCCTGAACGCGGTCCGCCTGCGCCGCCTGCTGGCGTCTATCGACAGCGAGGACTATCCCGCAAACCCCGCCGGCGTCTACCGCTCGCTGCGCACGGCCACTCTGACGGGGACGCTCGAGATTCCCAATGTGGATCTCGACCACGACATCGGCGGCTACGCCCGGACCAAGCGCCGGCTGCGGAGCGAAATCCTCGACCTGCTCGACGCCCGCGACGCAGTCGGGACTGCGGAATCGATCCAGAAGCTCGACGATCTCATCCCCCGCGGGCTGATCCTTTGGGGTCCGCCCGGCACTGGGAAAACCTTCTTCGCCAAGGCGTTCGCGTCCGCCATCGGTGCCGCCATCCAGATCGTGAGCGGCCCCGAACTCAAATCAAAGTGGGTCGGCGAGAGCGAGGAAAACCTCCGCCAAATCTTCCATCGTGCCCGGCAGTCGGCCCCTTCGGTGATCGTCTTCGACGAGCTCGATTCCTTCGCCACTGCCCGCGGCACCTACACCGGCAGCGGCCTCGAACACAGCATGGTGAATCAGCTTCTCACCGAAATGGACGGCTTCCACAAGGAAGAACTCGTCTTCGTGGTCGGCACGACCAATCTCGTGGAAGCTCTCGATCCAGCACTACTTCGCCCGGGTCGGTTCGAGTTTCACTTGCAGATTCCCTATCCCGAAGCCGACGACCGACGCGAGATTCTCAAAGTCTGCGACCGCCGGCTGGGGATCGGCTTTTCGGCCGAGGCGCTCGAGTTCGCCGTGCGTCGCACGGGGGACTATGTCATCGGCAGCGCCGGCGGCACCCGCTACAGCGGCGACCACATCGATGCACTCTGCCGTGCGATCGCCAGGCTGCGGATGCGCGAGCACATCGACGGCGAAACCACGCCGGCGATTGTCGAGACTGCACTGACCGAATGGGTCGAACGTCCGCGGCTGACGAGTGCTGAGGAGTTTGTGCTGGCCACCCACGAAGCGGGCCACGCGGTGGTCTCGCTCTTCTGCGAGCACACGCCGCCGGTGGACCGGATCACCATCGCCAGCGAGATGCACTGGGCCTTTGGCTATGTGAAGTACACCGATCCCGCCAACCGCTACATCCAGACTGTGAAGTATTATCTGGATCAGGTCTGCGTCGCGCTCGGAGCCCGCGAGGCGGAGCGGATGCTGCTCGACGATCTCTCGCTCGGGTGCATTGCCGATCACGATGCTGCGACGACGATCGCCCGCGAACTGGTGGAAGCCCATGGCCTGGGCGGCGATGGACTCGGCAGCGTGCAGTACGCCG
>JBGSSZ010000135.1:0-7476 GCA_041736785.1 Limnoglobus sp. | reverse complement strand
GGTACTTGGACATGGCCCGTTCATCAGAGCGGGAGATGGTGTTGGTGAGCGCGTAGCTCGCCGCGCGGCGGGGAACCCCGCCGTGTTGGAGATTCCGATGCTCGGAGCAAAACAATGTGCGCATCTTGACGGACACTACCGTCGTAGTAGTCGCCGAAGCTGAAGGTATGATGGGTGTCAAGCCAGCCGAAGCTGATGTGGCCGCGCTCGTGAGACTTGCGGAGAGTGATCATGGTCCGCTCCTGATGTGATGATTTGTACACATCAGGATACCGCAGACATATGTCTCACTTACACTACGGTCGCTGCCCGCGGACGAGCGGCATGCTGGCTTGGGCCGCGATGACGGGCGGCCCTTTTTTGCCCGTCACGGGTAGATTCGCAAACTGACTTGCCTGGATCACGAGCACCCGCATGCGGGCCGCATGATCGCTGACGCTCATGAAGCAGGCACCGCCGAGCGTCCTGGCCGGCACCGAGCTCGGCCCGACAATCAGATACTCCTCCGGCGCGAGCGTGACCTCGAATTTGAGATTGGGGAACCGCTCCTGCGTCTTCTGATCAAGCCAGGTGAAGCCGGTGGCATCGGTCGTGGGCTTCCAGCCGACCTGCCGACTGCCGTGCTGCACCCGCGGTTCGAGCGTGAGCTTGACCTTGCCGTTCTCGACGGCGGCCGTGACATTCATCGCGGTCTCGGCGTCCTTGATCGTGAACTGGCCCGGCTTCGCGCCGATCTCCACATACGCCTGGAATATGGCTTCCGCCAGCGGCCCGTTCAGCGGCAACGGCTTCGCCTCATTCGTGGCGATCGTATACTCCATCGGCTTGATCACCGCATCGCTCGTCCGCGACAGATTCAAAAACTGATACGGCGGATTGCCCGTCAGATGCCCGACCCGGATGCCGTTCTCCATCAGCAGTGCGTGTCGCTCTGCGGGCAGCGGCTTGAGGGCAGTGTTCCAGATTTCGCTGGTCAGGTAGGGATCACCGGCCGGTTGATCGAGCAGATAGGTGCGCAGAACCACTTTCTCGCCGGGTGCGGAGAAAGGGTTCATCTGATTGAGCCATCGCGTCGGCCGCGGCCCGCACAGCGAAGTGCAGCCGCTGGCACACGCCAGCACCAGGATAATCGCGACCCGCATCGGCGTCCTTGCCGAAAGAATGAATGCGGCGGAATAGCTAAGGTGTCGATTTGCCGCAAGGGGAATTGATCGATTATGCAGTGCCGCCGCGGCAAACCGCGTCCGATCGCTTATAACCAATTGATCGCTGAACATCCACCGCCAATGGAACCACCAGGGAAGAACAGTTGTGCTGTGGCAGGCTTTCCTGTCAGTGGGTCTATTGCAATGTCGTCGTAGTACCAGTACTCGTCAAGAGAAAGAGTCTGCGTTTTATTTGGAGATCCGACTGCAGATCGGACACCATCGCCATCTTTCCCACGAACCATGCTCTCGAAGCTGCTCTTCGTCAGCCGAGGTGAACTTGGAACCGGTGGGTTCGTGTTCTGAATTGTCCTCGGCACGCCACTGCTGGTAGGCGGTAAGATAAAAAATGAGATCGTAACAATCACGACAGAGAAGGCAAACATTGCAAGAAACATTGAGCGGTTACTTTTCTTGTTTTTCGACTTCTGCCTGCCAATGTCAGTTGCTTGTGTGTGCGCCGTTTGTTCGGCTAACACCCGCTGATTGTTGTCTGCGATTTTGGGCTTGGCTGCCGGGATCGGGGCCCGTGCTTCAACCATCGCCTCAGTTGACTTCGGGGGAACTAGACCTTTCACCTTCTCTACTGAAACCCACTTCTCAGAATCATCTGTTCTTACCAAGCAACCGGTGAGGGCACCGAGTTTTGCAAGCCGTTGGAGCTCCGTGGCGGTGACGGGTCCGTAACTTTGTCCGTTCACTTTATAGTGCCACATTTTTACCGTATCCGCCATTGTGCACCTCGCATTCGGGCAAGATCGAGTGTAATCGCGTTCTGGGATACGAATCATGATATCACCTGCTTGATCGGCTCCGCTCCTTCGACGCCGACAAGCTTTTGATCGAGGCCGCCGTAGAAGAACGTCAGGGCATTCGGATCCAGGCCCATCTGATTCAGTACGGTGGCGTGCAGGTTCTTGACGTGGTAGCGGTCAGTGATGGCGTTGTTGCCGAACTCGTCGGTGGCGCCGACGCTTTGGCCGCCCTTGATGCCGCCGCCGGCCATCCACATGGTGAAACCGTAGGCGTTGTGGTCGCGACCGGTGCCGGTGGCGTATTCCGCGGTGGGCTGCCGGCCGAACTCGCCGCCCCAGACCACGATCGTGTCGTCGAGCAGGCCTTTGCGCTTGAGATCCGTGAGCAGGGCGGCGATCGGTTTGTCGGTGTTGCCGCAGTGCTTTTCGTGGTTGAGCTTGATGTCGGTGTGCGCGTCCCAGTTTTCGTCGTTGTGGGCACCGCCGCTGTAGACCTGGACGAATCGCACGCCGCGTTCCACCAGCCGCCGGGCGAGGAGTAGCTTGCGGCCAAACTCTTCGGTCCGCTTTTTGGTCGGTCCTTCCATGCCGTAGAGTTCGAGCGTTTCTTTCGACTCCTTGGTGAAATCGACGGCCTCCGGAGCGTGGCTCTGCATCTTGTAGGCAAGTTCATAGCTGGCGATGCGGGCAGCGAGTTCGCTGTTGTCGGCCCGGGTCCGCAGGTGCTCTTCGTTTTTCTCCTTGAGCCGATCGAGCACGGCACGCTGCTGGGCGTGGGTCATACCGTCGGGCGGGGCGAGGTCGAAAATCGGGCGATCAGTGGCGCGGAGGATCACGCCCTGATACGCTGCGGGCATGTAGCCGCTCGACCAGTTTTTCGGGCCGCTGATCGGGCCGCCGGTGTGATCGAGCATCACCACGAATCCGGGGAGGTTCTGGTTTTCGCTGCCGAGGCCGTAGGTCACCCAACTGCCGATGCAGGGTGCGCCGGAGATGAGCCGACCGCTGTTCATCATCAGGAGAGCCGAGCCGTGGATCGGGCTCTCCGCATACATGCTCTTGATGAACGCGATGTCATCGACGTGTTTGGCCACATTCGGGAACAGTTCGCTGACCCAGGCTCCGCTTTGACCGTGCTGTTTGAACTTCCAGCGCGGCTCGACGATGCGGCCTTCGGCTTTCTTGCCGCCGCGGCCGAAGGTTTTGATCGGCACCATCTTGTTGTCTTTGCCGACCAGGTAAGGCTTGTAGTCGAAGGTGTCGATGTGGCTCGGGCCGCCGTAGCAGAAGATGAAGATGACCGACTTGGCCTTGGCGGGCCGCATCGGCTTCTTGGCCGCCATCGGATTGTCAGCAAACGCCTTATCGGCTGCGAGCATCCCTGTAGCGGCGAGAGCGGGGAACGCCGCACCCGCGTCGAAGAAAAACTCGCGCCGCGTGCGGCGGCAGAATTGGCGTGCGCTGGTCATCCCGGTCCCTCAAAAGGCATCAGTCCAGATAAACGAACTCATTCGCGTTCAGCAGCATCAGGCAGTACCGCTGCAGTGCCGTCGCGGCGTCGAGTTTGTGCTCGCGGGCCAGCTTGGTAACGAACGCCGTGTCGCTGGCCACTTCCTCAGCAGCGGGCTCGCGACCGGTGGTGAGCCGGATCGCCAGGGTCACTTGTTTGGTCACATCATGGCCCGCGTCCTTGCTGAGCCGCATTGCCAGAGCCGTCGCGGTGTCGTGGGCGAACTCACCATTGATGAGGCCCAGCGCCTGCGTTGGCACGGTCGTGGTGTAGCGCACCGGGCAACTGGAATCGGTGTCGGCCTGGTCGTGCGTGGCGAGGATCGGCACCTGCAGCGAACGCTTGACGTGGACGTAGATCGTGCGGCGGTTGCCATCGTCGGGCCGGGCCGGGTCGTAGCCGCCGCCCTTGCGCTTCAGCCAGCCGAGGCCAGGCTGCGACTGCCCGTGCAGAACCTCTTCGGGGATCTTCGGATAGACACTCGCGCCGAACTGCTTGAGATCAAGTTGCCCGCTGACGGCGAGCATGCTGTCGCGGACCTCTTCAGCGCCGAGCCGCCGCATGGAGAATCGCCAGAGCAGCGAGTTGGTGGGATCGACTTTAAGGTTCGCCGCGTCGCCGGTGCTGGACCGCTGGTAGGCGTCGCTCATCATCATGAGCTTGTGCATGCGCTTGATTTTCCAGCCGTGCTCCATGAAGTCGGCAGCGAGCCAGTCGAGGAGCGCGGGGTGGGTGGGCTGATCGCCGAGCTTGCCGAAGTCGTTGGGCGAGCCGACGAGCCCGGTGCCAAAGTGATGCTGCCAGAGGCGATTGACAAAGACGCGGGCAGTCATCGGGTTGTCGTTCGACGCGATCCAGTCGGCGAGTGCCGTGCGGCGTCCGCTGGATTTCGCCGTCGCGACGATCTTCGGATCGGGCACGCCCAGCACGGCGGGAAACCCCGGCGGGCAGAGTTCTTCTTCCTTCGGCGCATGCGGATTGCCACGCGCCATCACATACACCGGCGGCGGTTTCGGCAGGCAGCGGTTCAGGCCCATCGCCAGTTCCTGGCTCGGCAGCGGCTGAGTCTGCAATTCACGCAACTGACGCGACATCGAGTTGTACTTCCGCCGCGTCGTGCCTTCAAGCACCAGCGGCAGCTTGGCAATCACCTGTGCCCGCTTGCCGTCTTGCACCGCCAACTGATCCTTCGGACTCATCTTTTGGATCGCCGCATCTTCGATCGGCTTCATCCGCGCTTTGATGCTGGCGATTTCCTTCTGACGCTCCTCGAGATCCTTTTCGTAGACCTGTTTCCGCGCCGGCGGCGTGACGTCGACGATATTGTTCGCCGAGGACACACTGCGCGTATCCGAAAACGGCGCGATGTCGCGGAAGAACGCTAGAAATCGATAGTAGTCCGAATGCGGGAAGGGGTCGCGCTTGTGGTCGTGGCAGCGGTTGCAGTTCAGGCTCATGCCGAGCATGCCCTGTGCGACGACGGTGACGATGTCGTCGTAGCCGTCGTAGAGTGCCTGCACGCTGTCGGCGGGCTCGTCGTCCCAGAGGCCGAGGCGATAGAACCCGGTGGCGGTGAGGGCCTCCGCGCTCCAGGGCATTTCGTCACCGGCGATCTGTTCACGCACGAAGCGATCATACGGCTTGTCAGCGTTGAAGCTGCGGATCACATAGTCGCGATATTTCCACGCCAGCGGTTTGGGGCCGTCGCGCTCGTAGCCATTCGTCTCGGCATAGCGGACCACATCGAGCCAGTGCCGGCCCCACTTCTCGCCGTAGTGGGGCGACACCAGCAATTGATCGATCAGCTTTCCGTAAGCGTTCGGCGAGGTGTCCTTCACAAACGCATCGACCTGCTCCGGCGTCGGCGGCAGACCGATCAAATCGTAGTAGACGCGACGGACCAGCGTGGTCTTGTCCGCACGACCCATCACAGTCAGCTTCTTCTCCGCGAGCTTCACATTCAAAAACGCATCAATCGGGTTCGCCGCACCCGCGGGAACTGCGGCTTTGCGGACGGGTTGATACGCCCAATACCGTTTGGCCTCTTCAGTGATGACGCTTTTGTGCTCCGCGACCGCGCCGAGGTCGGCTTCCGACACAGGTAGCTTGTCCGTCACCCAGCGCTTGAGAATGGCGATGCTGGCGTCGTCGAGCTGCCCAGCCGGGGGCATGACGTCGCCGCCATCGGTGCGCTTGTTGGTGATCGCCAGCAGCAGCAGGCTCTGTTCGGGCTTGTCGAGGTTCACTGCCGGGCCGCTGTCGCCGCCTTTGAGGATCGTGGCCCGCGAGGTGAGCCGAAGCTCTGCTTTGATCTTCTTCTCGTCAGCACCGTGGCAGCGCAGGCAGTGCTGCTTGAGCAGCGGCTTGACGTCGCGCTCGTAGAAGGCGATCTGGTCTTTCGTGAAAGCCGGCTCATTCGCCGTCGCAGTGGCGACGACGATCACAGCAGCCAGCCCGGAAAGAGGCAGCGCACGCATAATTCTCACCTCGATCACTTCAACGGATTCGGAACGGGCAGGCGGGTGCAATTAAATCAGGGTTCCGCAGATATTGTAATCCTACTGAGCCTGATGTCAATAGTTTAGCACGATTCAAAGCGCGGCATAGCCACTGTCGGCTGCGAAGTTTTCATATCGCATGAACTGCTTCAAATACGACAGCGTGATCTCGCCCGTGGGTCCGTTGCGCTGCTTCGCCACGTGAACCTCGAGGACGTTGTCTTCAGTGCTCTTGTCGAAGCGGGCGGGGCGGTGAAGCATCAGCACAGTGTCGGCGTCCTGCTCGATGGCTCCCGATTCGCGGAGGTCGCTGAGCCGGGGCGTGTGGTCCTGGCGATCTTCGCTACCGCGATTCACCTGGGCCAGCGCGATGACCGGGATTTCGAGTTCGCGGGCGAGGAACTTCAGCCGACGGCTCATCTGGGCCACCTGCTCCTGTCGCGGGTCTTTGCGATTCTCCGGTTCGATCAGTTGAAGATAGTCAATCACGATCAGCCGAATGCCCTCACGCAGTTTGAGCCGTCGCGCGGTCGCTGCGATTCGCAATAAGGTCTGTGCCGGCGTGTCGTCCAGAAACAGCTTGACCGGATTCTCCTTCGGGCCTTTCAGAATTTCGCCCGCGTCCATCAACCGTTGAATGTCCGTGCTGTCGAGCCGTCCCGTGCGAATGCGGTGGCTGTCGACCCGCGACTGACAGACCAGGAGACGCTCCGCAAGCTCGACTTTTGCCTGTTCGAGGCTGACGAAAAAGACCGGGATGCGCTCCTCGACAATGATGTTCCGCACGAGATTGAGCGCGAAGGCGGTTTTGCCCACGCTGGGCCGGGCGGCGATGATGATCAGTTCGTTGTTCTGCAGGCCCGCGGTGAGGTTGTCGAGATCGACGTAGCCGGTGCGGATGCCGCTGACCGCCTGATGCCCTTTGCCGGCCTTGGCGTCCATTCGCTCGAACGCTTCGTTGATGGCGTCGCCGAGAGAGTTCGTGCTGCTGACAGTCCCTTTCTCGGCGATCTCCAGCACGCGGCGTTCGGCGGCAGCGAGAAGCTCATCCGCGGTCTGACCGCCATCGTAGGCGTCACGCAGCAACTCCGTGTGTGCGTGGATCAGGTTCCGCACGACGGCTTTTTCGCGGACGATGTTCGCATAGTACTCCGCGTTCGCTGCGGTCGGGGCCGCGTCCCAAAGCTCGGCGATGTACGGCGCACCGCCGATGTCCTCAAGCTCCTTCCGCTTCTTCATGGTCTCGAAGAGGAGCACCGCATCGACTGGCTTGGCGAGGTTGTAGAGATCGACGATCGCCTGGAAGATCTTCTGGTGAGCGTCGTAGTAGAAGTTGTCGGGCCGGAGGATGCCAAGGACATCGGAGAGCACTGCGTTGTCGCGCAGCACGCTGCCGAGGACACCTTTTTCGGCTTCGAGACTCTGCGGCGGCTGCCGGTCGGATAACGCGAGGTCAGACATGGTCAATCCATGACGAGCCGGAAGCGTCAGCGACGGAATTATCTCCG
>JBGSSZ010000134.1:0-3116 GCA_041736785.1 Limnoglobus sp. | reverse complement strand
GCCCGGTCCGCATATTCCCAGGCACATACGCTCACGCAGCAGGAACCGGAGCGGAGGTTCCTCGAGCGACGCCTGCAAGAATTGGCAGCCATTCAGAAATAATCTTGCGGGCTGTCGATCCCGCACGATGCCGCACGACTACTTGTTGACATCCCACACACTCTGGAGAGACTGCGATGAAGTACATGATGCTCGTGTATACCGATGAGACGGTCTGGGGCGAAGGTCAGCGCGAAGCCTGCTTTGCCGAGTCGATCGCGCTGACTCACGAACTCAACAGTGCGGGCAAGTTCCTCGGCGCGTCGCCGCTGCACCCCGTGGCGACGGCGACCAGCGTGCGCGTCCGCGACGGCAAGCGGGTCGTGACCGATGGACCCTTCGCCGAAACCTCCGAGCAGCTTGGCGGATTCTGGATGATCGACGCGGCCAATCTCGATGAGGCCATCGCCATCGCCGCCCGCATCCCCGGTGCGAAGAAAGGCACAATCGAAGTGCGGCCAGTCTTCGAACTCCCCGGCATGCCCCAGCCCAAATAATTCCTCACCACTTCGCGGAGACCTGCCATGAAAGTCATGATCATTGTGAAGGCGACGAAATCTTCGGAGGCAGGTGAACTGCCGACCGGGGAGGCGATGACTAAGCTGCTCACCGACATGGGCAACTACAACGAGGAGCTGGTCAAAGCCGGCATCATGCTCGCGGGCGAAGGACTGCTGCCGAGCTCCAAAGGCGTCCGGGTGCGTTTTTCCGGAAGCCAGCGCGTGGTGACCGACGGACCGTTCGCTGAGACCAACGAACTCGCTGCCGGGTTCTGGATCTGGAACGTCAAATCGATGCAGGAAGCGATCGACTGGGTCAAGCGAGCACCGAATCCCATGAACGAAGACTCGGACATCGAGATTCGGCCGATGGTCACGGATGAATTCTTCGGCGACGCGTTGACCCCGGAGTTGAAAGCCCAGGAAACCCGTCTGGCTGCGGAAATGGAGAAGCAGAAGCAGTAAGTCCCGCATCGTGCTCGCGTCGTGGCATCAGAGCCCCGACGCGAGCTGAAGCTGTCGTCACAGAGCGAGGAAGATGCGGCAGGCCAGGAAGCCCAGGAAGCCGACGCACAGGGGCACGCCGTAGGGCAGGCGGACCCAATCCTTGCGGCGGCTGTTGGCCCGCTCGGCACACTTGGTCGGGCCCTCGGTCATCAGGCTCTGCAGATCGCCAGCAATTGCCCGGAAATTGGCTACGTTTTTGTGCAGCTGACGCCGCATCCCCATCATCACGAGTCCGAAAATCCCGCCGACGATGACACCCGCCGCAAAGCTCCACCAGAGTGCTCCGGCTCCGCTGGTGCCACCGTCGCCGATGAGGTTAGAGGAGGCCGCTCCGAAGTACGCTCCCACCCAGGAGCCGAAGCCCATGGTCATTTTGACATCGCCCTGGCCCATACCGCCGATGAAGAGTGCTGGGAAGAGCATCAGGAAGCCGAGCGCGGTGCCGAGAAGCGCGTATTCGACGCCGCCGGTGCCGGTTTCGGGCCAGAAGCCGAGGGTGTGAGCGAGGCCGACATACCAACCCGAGACGACGAGCGAAAGCGTCAGCCAGTTGGGGACCTTGAATGCGTAGCCATCGATCACGGCGGCGAGAACCATGCCGAAGCAGATCACAATCAGTGCGCCGCAGTTCGGAAGTGTGCTGCTGGTGACAAGGTTGGCCCAGGCGAGCGATGCGCCCCAGGCGAGGAGTGCCCAGCCGACGGCGGTAAACGGCACGCGGGCGAGCATCATGCCCAGCTCGCGGTCGAAGCCGGTGTCGGTCGCCGGGGCGGGTGCGGTGATGGTGGCGGGATCAGCGATGGTTTCGGTCATCTTCAGCATCCTGGAAGTTGCGGAAGCTTAGAACAAAAAAACGGGCCGCGTCGGAAATCGACGCGGCCCGTTTCGATTGCGTAACAAACTTAGCTGCCGATCGGCTTGGTGTTGACGCCGACGTAGCTGAAGGTCTGGCTGGCGTTGTTACCGAGGGCGGTAATGGCCACGATGCAGACCACGATAATCAGGGCGAGCATGACGGCGTATTCCACTGCGGTGGGGCCATCTTCCTTCTTGAGGAACTCGACCATCATCTTGCTGAACTTCGACATGTGAAACTCCTGAGAAACGGGGGTGAAATACCCAATCCGTGAATGGTGAGCCGAGGCGATGTTGCCGCGGCGGATGCCGGGAGCCTCCCGGCCGGGCCTCAACTACCGCCGGCTTTTACCGAGGAGTTGAGAGAGGCGTTGCTGAATGTCGACGACGCACTGGATCCCAGTGCCGTGATGGCGACGATACAGACCACGATGATCAGCGCCAGCATCACTGCGTACTCGACGGCCGTCGGCCCATCTTCTGCCTTCAGGAACGCGGTCGCGCTCCGAGCGAATCTGGCCAACATGTCTCACCTGGGGTCAATGTTTGGCGACTCGAACCGAGCCGCTGACGACGAACCTTAGTTCCGTTCCGCGCGGTGTCAAATTCGATGCAACTGTTGCAGCCGGAAAATTTCCCAGCATCCGACAGCGCGCCGTAAAAGGCGACACTTGGCCCCCGCTTCGCTGAAATCCGGAGGCAGAAGAGGTGTGACCCGCATCCCTATCCGGCTTGACCGCGAAATCGACGGCAGCTTAGAATCCGTCATTTCGCACGGATGCGCCACCATGCCGACCATCAATAAACGCTTCCTCGCAAAGCTGCTGCTGACACTGGCGATCGCACTTGGGGCCCTCTTCGGAGTGCATGCCCTGCAAGCGCGGCGGATCCCCGACGCTCTACAGCGGCAAGCGGAGCGGGCCGAGGCGGCAGGCAAGCCCGACGCCGCCATGCGGCACTTGCGGCAATACCTCGAGTTCAAGCCCGATGACGTCGACGCACAGGAGCAACTCGCCGGCCTGTTGCGGCCACGGAATTCGCAAGCCGAACTCATCTTCCTCTACGACCGCATCCTGCGTCTCGATCCGGGCCGCACCAGCATTCGCCGCGATGCCCTGGCGATGGCACTGCGGAATGGTCGCTACAGCGATGCCGTGGGACACGCGGAAGCACTCCTGAAAGCCGGCCCCGACGCGGGCGTCCAGCAGCAACTCG
>JBGSSZ010000085.1:0-7165 GCA_041736785.1 Limnoglobus sp. | reverse complement strand
GCGCTTCGACGAGCTCGCGCTCTCCACCGGCACCGACGGATCGAGAGTCGTCGGCGACCGGCTCGTGCCGGGCGAGCTGTTCTTCGAGGCATTCGGGCGCGACTACTACCAAACGATTCTCGCCACTCTCGCGGGGCCGGGTGGCTATCGATGCGTGCCGGCCGCCGATCTGTCGGCCCGTGTCCTCGACGCGGACGTTCCCCGCCAGCCCGGCAATACTCGTCTGTCGCGTGTTGCGGAATGGTTCGGCATTTGAGGCAGTCGACTTGGGCCGGGCGACGGGTGCCGTCAGCAGCGGGTCACGACGCTCGGGGATGGGCAGGTCCTGTTTGGGAATGTAGCGGCCGAGGAGCGGATCGCGCGACGCCCCGCCATTGCTGCGCTGCGTGCCTTTGCAGCCCGCAAGCAGTGCGATGGTGAGGACGACTGGAATGGTGCCGGCGCGGATCATCTGGATTCACTCGCCTCGAAGGCTACATTCATTGTGTGGCCGTGAGCGCGCTCCATGTGTCTCGTTCGGCCCGAATCTCCGCCCCGGGCACTCTGTCACGTGAAGCTGTGCCGACGGCGCAAACTCTCCGGCTTGCAGGACCATCATGGCTTCATTCCCTATCGCAGTTATCGGCGGCGACGGCATCGGCCCCGAAGTGATTTCCGAAGCCGTAGCCATCGCCGGTGCCGCCGCCACTCGGCACGATCGCGCCGAGCTTCAGTGGAATCATCTCCCCTGGTCGTCCAACTACTACAAACAGCACGGTCGGATCATCCCGGACGATGGCTGGGAGACGCTCGCCAAACACGCCGCGATCCTCTTCGGTGCCATCGGCAGCCCCGATGTCCCGGACAAGGTGACCGTGCACGATCTGCTGCTGCCGATGCGCCGCCGCTTCGATCAATACGTCAATCTGCGGCCCGCATTTCTCTTCGCCGGCGTGCCCTGCCCGCTCGTCGGCAAAGCCCCCGGCAGCATCGACATCCACGTCTATCGCGAAAACACCGAAGGCGAGTATGCCCCCGTCGGCGGGCACCTTTATCCCGCGAGTGATCACAGCATCGCGATTCAGACCGGCGTGTTCACTCGCCGCGGCTGCGAGCGCATCCTCCGCGCCGGCTTCGAGGCCGCCCGCAAGCGACGTAAAAAACTGACCAGCATCACCAAGTCCAACGCGATGATCTACGGCATGGCTCTGTGGGACGAAGTCTACTATGAGGTTCGCAAGGACTTCACTGACGTCGAGTCGCAGTCGCTGCTTGTGGATGCCGCCGCGATGGACTTCGTGCGAAAGCCGGAATCGTTCGACGTGGTAGTGGCGAGCAACCTCTTCGGCGACATTCTGACTGACCTGAGTGCCGCGGTCACGGGCAGCATTGGCCTCGCATCGAGCGGCAACATCAACCCAACCAAGAAGCACCCGAGCATGTTCGAGCCCGTGCACGGCAGTGCCCCGGACATCATGGGCAAGGGCATCGCCAACCCGATGGCCGCGATTCTGTCGAGCGCTCTGATGCTCGATCATCTCGGCTTGGCGAAGAGTGCGGCCGCAGTGCGGGCTGCCGTGGCGAAGGTGCTGGAAGCCGGCAGCATCCACACGCCCGACCTCGGCGGCAAGCATACTACCAAGGAGATCGGTGCCGCCGTGCTCGCGGCCGTGTGATAGAATTCGTTCAAGGAGTGCCTGGATGTCCGCTCTGCCGAAGCCGCAGTTCATCAGCGAGGAGGAGTTCCTGGCACGGGAAGCACTCGCCGAGAGGCGCAGTGAATACTTTGCCGGAGAAATGTTCGCTATGGCGGGCGGTACGCACAGCCACGCCAGGATCATCACGAACCTTGCCAGAGCAATTGGAAATCTTTTGGATGGTAAGCCCTGTTATCCGCTGACCCAGGACATGATGGTCAAAATCGAGGCCACAGGGTTGATGACTTATCCCGACCTCCTGGTTCAATGTGAAACAGCACTGTTCGCCGAAGCGAAGGAGCGTGTGCTACTGAACCCGTCGGTCATCATCGAAGTTCTTTCCGACACCACCGAGCGTTACGATCGCACCACCAAGTTCAAACACTACAAGCAGATTCCTTCGCTTCGTGAATATGCCTTAATCGCTTCTGACGCGCCGCTGATCGATATCTACACATGTCAGGATGATGCCACGTGGGTCCACAGCGCTGCTTCGGGACTCGACGCGACTCTGAAACTCGCTTCGTTGGGAATCTCCTTGTCTTTGACTGATATTTTTGCAAGGGTCACGCTTCCCGATATCACCGACAGACCAAGATAGCTACAGATGCCCGACGCCCCTACCATCCTCCTCGCACTGAAAATCCTCGTCAGCACCGTCACGGTGCTGTTTGCGGCGTCGCTCGTCGCACTCGCTGCTGGGAACAAGGTGCTGCACGGCCGCATCAACACGGTCTTCTTCTTCCTCACACTCAGCACCGTGCTCGGCTTCGAGCTCCTGCTGCGGCTGGGCACCGATGTCACCAGTCAGTTCAGCCCCGACGCCCGGCACTGGCTGCGAATTCATCTTTGTTTCTCCATTCCGGCCACGATCTTGCTCCCCATCCAGTTCGTGCTCGGGATCAAGGGCTGGAAGAAAGCCCACATCCCGGTCGGGCTCCTGTTTGCCACCTTGTGGGCCGGGACGTTCATCACCGGCGTCATCTACCTCCCGCACGAATAGAATCACTTTCCCTCTCCCGGGAGTTTTTCATGGATTTTCCGCTTCCGCCCGTTGGCGAAGGCCTGTATGAAGTCGAGTTGGTCCGCTGGCTGGTCAAACCCGGCGACACGATCAAGCCCGGTCAGGGGCTCGCCGAGGTGATGAGTGACAAAGCCACGATGGAAGTCCCTGCCCCGTTCGGCGGGACCATCGAATCGCTCGACGCCGCGGAAGGCTCCAAGGTCAAGGTCGGGCAGTTGTTTCTCAAATACCAAACGAACGGACAGGCTTCCACGAGCCCGGAGCGTGAGCGACGCGAGGAGCAGCCTGCCCAAGCTGCGGCCAAGCCCGTCGAGGTGAAGACCGCTGCCGTGTCAGCGTCCGGCTCGTCAAAACTCGCAGTCGCAGCCGCGCCGTCGGTCCGCCATCTGGCCCGCAAGCTGGGCGTCGATCTCGGCAAGATCCGCGGCTCCGGGCCTGCCGGTCGCGTGCTCCTCGACGACCTCGCACCGCATCTCAAGCCGAAGTCCAACGGCGACGCACCCGGCAAAAGTGCGGGCACTGACACCAGCCAACTCGACTTCGGCGTGGCCGGCACCAAGGTCAAACTCGCCGGACTGCGCAAGAAAATCGCCGAGCGAATGGTCATCAGCACGCGGTCGATCCCCCACTACAGCTACATGGACGAATTCGATTCCAGCGAACTGGTCCGGCTTCGCAGCCAGTTACGCGATCCGCTCGCCAAAGCCGGCGTGAAGCTCACGTACCTGTCGTTCTTCGTCAAAGCCGTCGCTCGGGCTCTCAAGGATGTGCCGATCGTCAACAGCACCTTCAACGAGGAGACGCAGGAGATCGCCCTGCACGACCGCTATCACGTCGGCATCGCGGTCGCTGCCCCCACGGGCCTGATCGTGCCGGTCATTCACGATGTGGACCGCCGCGATCTCTTCAGCATCGCCGGCGAAATCGAGCGACTCAGCAACGACGCCAAAACAGGCAAGAGCAAAATCGAAGACCTCCGCGGCGGCACCTTCACCGTCACCAGCGTCGGTGGCATCGGCGGGCTCATCAGTACCCCCATCATCAACCATCCCGAAGTGGGCATCCTCGGCGTGGGTAAAGTCGTCAAACGGCCGGTCTACGATCAGCACGGTCAACTGCGGCCCGCGGATATTATCTTCCTGAGTTTTTCGTTCGACCATCGTGTGGTGGATGGCGCCGTCGGAGCCGCGTTCGGCAACGCTGTACTGAAGCACCTCTCCAACCCCGCAGCCCTGCTGCTGCCGGAGAAGTTTTAGTCGTTTAGACGCAACGCGGAGCGCGTTCGCGGCCTGCGAGGAGGAATCGCCATGACCAAAGACGAAGTGATGACCCAGCTCAAAAAGCTCGGCACCGAGCAGACCCGCAAGACCTGGGCCCGCCACGGCTGCCCCGGCAACTCGTTCGGCGTCAAGATCGGCGACATGAAGCCCATTGTCAAGAAGATCAAGAAAGACCACCAACTCGCCAAAGACCTCTACGCCACGGGCAACAGCGACGCGATGTACTTTGCTGGGCTGATCGCCGACGACGAGAAGATGACCAAGAAGGACCTCCAGACCTGGGCCGACGAGGCTCCGTGGTACATGATCAGCGAATGGACGGTCCCGTGGGTCGCCGCGGGAAGCCACCACGGCTGGGAGATGGCCCTCAAGTGGATTGACTCGAAAAAGGAGAAAATTGCCTCGGGCGGTTGGGCGACGCTCTCCTCGCTCGTCGGTTACAAGGACGACGACGAACTCGACATTCCCACACTCAACAAACTGCTCGACCGCGTGCAGAAATCGATCCACACGTCCCCCAACCGCGTCAGACAAGCGATGAACGCTTTCGTGATTGCCGTGGGCGGCTACGTCATCTCGCTGCATGAAAAAGCGGTGGCTGTCGCGAACTCCATTGGCACGGTGACTGTCGATATGGGCGACACTGCTTGCAAGACGCCGCTGGCGACGGAATACATCGAGAAGATGAAAGCCCGCGGCCTGGGGAAGAAACGCAAGATGCTGAAGTGCTAAGCCATCTTGATCCGAAGCGGGTCAGTGGCTAAAGTAGGCGTATTACCCGGTAGTGTAACGGTAGCACAGGAGTTTTTGGTACTCCTCGTCAAGGTTCGAATCCTTGCCGGGTAATTGATCCCTGAAAGTGAAGCGGCACCAAAACGCTTCAATTTTTACCCGATAGTGTAACGGTAGCACAAGAGATTCTGATTCTCTTTGTCAAGGTTCGAATCCTTGTCGGGTAACTTAATGCTGATCGATGCGGGCCGGTGCTGAGAAGCGCCGGCCCCTTGTTTTTTAGGCATATTCGCTGAACGCTCTGACATACTGCCGACGATGCCAAAAGTGCACATCGGTGCAGATTGATGCCCCCGAATGCCCCCTGTCACTACACCCGGCACTACACCCGGCACTACACTTTTCGCCCCGTCCGTGCCGGTCATCCGCAGCGGCATTTGCTCCACGTCCTGAACGGTGGGCACGAGGTTCGGCAGCTTCTCCACGGCCCCGGCCAGATCGTACAGCCGGCGGTGCGAGTAACGGGCGGTGAGGAATGGCGTTGAGTGCCCGGCGAGTTCCTGAGCCGTTCGCAAGTCCACTCCATTGCGCCCCAGCATGGTCAGGTAAGTGTGCCGCAGAGCGTGGAAGTCGGCGTACTCTGGTCCGTCCGGGCCTTCCACGGCGTAGGCGATGCCGACGGCCTCCAAGTCACGCCGGAGCATCTCCGCACCGGTTCAACCGCTCGCCCACGTCCCGCCCCAGACTGGCGAGTTCGTGGGCTTGCCGTCCAGGTAGCTCCGCAGCGCGTCGGCAACGTCAGCGGGCAGCGGTTGCACTTTCGTGCGGCGATTCTTTGCGAAGCGGGCGGCAGTCGTCACAGTAGGCGAAGAGGAGCTCAGATCGAAGTCGGCCGGCGTCAGGTTCGCAAGGGCGTTCGCCCGGAACCCGGTGCCAGCGGCCACGAGGTAGAGAAAATACCGATCCGTGCCCGCAAGCCCGCGGAAAGTGCGTTCGCTGGCCTTCGTCGAATTCAGGAGCGTGCGGAGTTCATCCGCAGTCAGTTCGCGGCGGGCACGTCGAACGTCCACGCTGACGTTCACCAGAGAGAGCGAGTCGAGAGGGTCAGAGCCGATGCGTTTGAGCCGCACGAGCCAGCGGAAGAAACCCCGTAGTGCGGTAATGTAGCGGTTCATCGTGGCGGGTCCGGTGCCGAGTGCGATACGATCCGCAATCGTTTGCACTGTTGAGCGCGGCAAACGGCGAGCCGATCCATTCCCCACGGCGGGTAGTCGGTGCCGAGCAACGAATCGACGAACGGCGTCAACGCCGATGCCGAGTAACTTCGCAACGTCTGACGATGCGAAGGCGTCACCAGGCGGTATCACGGCAACCGGCCCCGGCCGACGCAACCCGGCGAGCCAGGCGGATACTTTGCCGGAGTCCACGTCAGTCGGGAACACGAACCCGCACCCGGAGAGCATCGCGGAAACTTTGGCAACCGTCGCCTTATTGTGTGCGGCAACGTTCCCTTTCGCTTCCAGAGCGGCGGCATAGTCCTGCAAGTGTTCGGTGAGCGGACGGCGGGCGTGTTCTTCCGCGGGGTCCGTGAACCCCGAACGCACCCGCGATGCTTTCCGTTCCATGTCGGCGGCGAGTTGCTCCGTCGCTTTCAGATCGGCGAACCCCTTAATGCGGCGGACGGTGCCGTTCATTTCTCGCAGATCGAAGTACCACCGTTTCGACGGTTTGAGATACTTCGTTCCGTCCAGACTGACGCGATAGAGCACAGCGCGGCCGCGGTCCTTCATGCGGACGTGCGGCTTGCCGTCCACGTCCACGAGAACGGCATCAGCGGGCAGAGCATACGGGCGGGTGAGCTTGTACGGCTTCGGCATGATTGGCCTCGGTGAGAAGATCGAACCCGGTCGCCGCTTCTCACGACGGCGAGCCGGGCCGATCAAAGGCATCGGCAGTATATCCGGCCCCCAGCGGCGCGCCAGGTCCGTTTTTCGATTCTGAGAGCGACGCCAGAGCGGACCGCGTCGGCGTCGCACTGGTCCCATTCTGGGATAGCGGCAATCCATTGCCTCAGTTCCGGCATTTAGATTGCCTCATGCAAGCGGCAACCCGTTGCCTCATGCGATGCCGGTCGAATGCAATCGGTAGACGGACGGCCCCGCATTCAATCGGCCGCGGCGAACTATCGTCACGAGTCGCTTTCTCTCAAGAGACGCCAGAGCGTAGCGAACCATCCGCGGCTTGAGTCCGGCCCGGCGTGCTAGGTCCGTCTGTCCTGTCCGGGCGGTGCCGGTGCTCTTCGTGTCGCGGTAGAGGATCAGCCAGACTTTCGCCTCCGCCCCGGTCAGGTCCGCCAGGGTGCAATCGGTGAAGGCGTTCAGCACGGCGAATCGGTCGGTGCGGCGGTGCCGGGCCTTCGGCTTCGGTGCCGTTGCCGGTTCATCGTCGGCCCG
>JBGSSZ010000079.1:0-1584 GCA_041736785.1 Limnoglobus sp. | reverse complement strand
CAGGCTCCGTCGGCGTTCGCGGGGTTCCGGTTCCCTCCTGATGTGATCCTCTTGGCGGTCCGCTGGTACCTGCGTTGCTCCCTGTCCTACCGGGTCCGGAGCCTGCTCCCGTGAGCGCGGGATCGCTGTCGATCACGTCACGCTCTACCGACGGGTTCAGCGATTCACCCCGGAGCTGATCGACGCGGCCCGCCCGTGCCGGCACGGCGTTGGGAACCGGTTGGTTCGTCGACGAGACGTACTTGAAGGTCGCGGGGGTGTGGCGGTACGTGTACCGGGCAGTGGACCAGCACGGCCAGGTGATCGACGTATTCGTTTCCAAGCACAGGGATATCGCCTCGGCCAAGCGGTTCCTCATCTCGGCCCTGGCCGCGCGTCCCTTACCGGGCGAGGTGACCACGGACCGCGCTCCTGCCCTGGCGAACGTGATCGAGGGGTTGATCCCGGCGGCGTTCCACAACACCGGGCAGTATGAGAACAACCGGTGCGAGGCCGACCACGGCCGGCTCAAGGCCCGACTGAGGCCGATGCGTGGACTGAAGACTGATCGCACAGCGAGCGTCGTGACCTGAGGACATGCGTTCATCCAGAACCTACGTCGCGGCCACTACGAGCTGGGAGTCGAGGTCGCGCCGGTGCTCCGGCTGGCGACCGCATTCGACGAACTCCGGCTCGCAATCTGAATGACTCCCCCCACCCACGATTCCGCACGCTCTACGTTCGCCGAACGCAACACCGCCATCCGAACGCTTCCCCGGGTCAAGCCGCCAACGGACCCTCGTGATCGCTTCGTTAGTGACTGTCTGGGTAGCGCGCGTTGGAGCTCAATCGAATCGTGCTACCAACGGGGAGTCTTGTTGTAGGTGCGAACCCAGAAATACTTGTTAATGAACCGTAGAGGTGGTGGCAAAAGGCTGATCGCCCTCTTGCCCGTTTCGGAATCGCCGTCGAGCAGCCAAGGGAACAGCGCGGCTGCCTCCTTGATCCCACCCTTCTTACGCTGCTTAGCTGAAAACTCGTTCAGATCCGCCATTGAATAGCACGTATCGAGGAGCGGCAGAACCTCCGACTCCTCATGATCGAGGTGAGCTGTCAGGTTGTCACGAAAGGACTTGCTCACCTGAATCGCTGCGTCGGGATCGGCGGTCGGGTTCGCGAAAGCCGCATCGATCTGCTCGATCGCCGGACCAATGACTGCGTGCTCGGACTCCATCTCGTCAATCAGCTTGATGCCGTCAGTGTTGTCGCCCAAATTCTTGCGAGCCACTGGCCACATGTCCGCATCTTCAGCACGGTGGTGGCGCACGAGCTGGTCTCGGAACGTCGCCCAACCGACTTTGACTGAGGGCTTGCCGAATTCGCGGGCTTCAGCGGCCTTCACCAGCCGGTCGGCATCGCGGCGGAATGCAGCATGGAATTCTTGCATCATGGTCCAGTCAGGCTTGGTGTTCGCAAGATCCGCCATGGGCGGCATGATATCGGGGGGTCTGCTGTACGGGTAGGTGAGATGGCGCTGATACTCCTATGGGCAGTGTTGCGTTGACGTATCGCTGCGAGATGCGAGGGTGGCGTGATGAAGCGCAA
>JBGSSZ010000069.1:0-2384 GCA_041736785.1 Limnoglobus sp. | reverse complement strand
CCGCTGCCAGCCGGTATGCGAGCACGCCGCGCGGGCAAGCCCGGCTCGACTGCCGCATTTCCGCGGCGCGGGCCTCGCAGACTTCTCGCGGCATCAGCAGTTCTGCCGCGAAGCGATTCGCTTCCTTCTCCACGGGGTCATCGACCGCGACGTCGATGACGCGGTCCTCGCGCCAGCGATCCATCACCTGACGGTGCAGCCGGAAGTGGCCGATCTCGTGCGCCACCGAGAACCTCCGCCGCGGCAAAATGTTTCGCTTGTTGTGGCTGATGAAGACATAGCCGGTGTCACTCGCCGTGAAGAGGAAGCCGTCGAGCGGCTCGCTCGGATCCCCCGTGAGATTGATGACGAGCCCCCACGCGGCCAGTTGCTCGAAGACGCGGCCCCGGGTGAGTTCGGTCACTTCCAGGTGCTGCAGATCGAGTTCGTCGAAGATGCGGTTGATCAGCACCGGCCCGCGTCGATTCGGTTCTACTGGCAATGCAACCTCGCGACGGAGTTCAGCCACGGCGTCTGAGATGGCTTGAGCGGTCATGATGGCGGCACTTTCGGTTTTGCGGACCGCGCCGCCAGTCCGTACTGGGCGTCGTCGCGCACCACCCGCAACCGCATCGCCGCGCTTCGGAAGGCCCGCCAGTACGCGTCGGAGCCTTCGCCAAATTCGGCTTCCGCCCACGCCAGCAAGGATGTGAGTGATTTGGTCGGCGGTGCCACCCGCGTGTCGGAGCGTAGCCGTGCCGTTAGCGGGTCCGCCGCCCCGAGTCGTTGGAGTTCCTCGGCGACCCGTGCCACGGTCAGTGGTCCGTCGTTTGCCGAGTCGAGTGTCGCAGTCGGGAGGCGAGTCCGCACTGCGTCCGCGATCGCACCTGCTGTCCGTGATTCCTCCTCGGCCTCGGCGTCGTCCTCGGCCGACGATTCCATCTCGTGGAGCATCGCTTCCAAAGCGGGATCGTTCGCGGCCTGCGTCCAGAATCGCTCGACCGCATCCAGATCGCAGCGCGTGACCGCATCGAAGTATTCCAAGGCCCAGCGATCGAGTTCGCGCTCGCTCATGACGCGTCCTCCGCTCGGTGCCCGTTGAGCAGTTCCGCCAGAGCCAGGCGAGCACGGCTCAAGCGCTGTCGTGCCGTCCCGTGACTCAGATGAAGTCGTTCTGCAATCTGGATTCCGTCGAGCCCTTCGCGGTGCAGTTGGATCACTTCACGAGCCCAGACAGGAAGCTGCTCCAGAGCTGCCATCACTGATGCCACTGCCTCTGCACGCTCCAGCAATTCCCATGGCGACGGGTGTGGATCTGGGCTGAGTTCCACGATGTTCCCGGACACGAGCGAAGCCCGTTTTATGGCCTTCACCCGTTCCAGAAGAATATTCCGAATGATGCCGCGAAGCCAATTCTCGATTGATGCACTCGGCTGGAATGTGGACCGTCGCGTCAGGGCCCGTGCTCTTGCATCAGAGTAAACTTCATCCAATTCCTGCTCACGACCTGCCGCGGTCAGAAGCGGAAACCAGTTGCGAATGAGAAACAGGCTCGATTTGCGCATCCGCACCCAGATCGCGGGATCGGCGACAGCGGCTGTCACCAGATCGTCACAATCGGGAGGGGCCAACGAATTCGGGACCAACTGCACCATTGCGTGGGCTCAGCAGTTCTGCAGCCAGAATTATGGCAAACAGGGTCGAAGTGTTACAAGAAAACCGTCTATTTCGAGACGTCAGCCCCTGGCCAAACCAGGTCGTTGAAGCGATCGACGGGCTGCCGGGCACTCCACGCGATGCCTCGCAGCAGCAGGATGCGGAAGAGCGGATCGTCGAAGGTCCATGAATAGTGGCCGGGGATCGAGACAAACACGCGGCCCGCACCCGGTTCCAGACTCCAGACCTGCGGCCAGGCCTTCTTCTCCTCCACGGCGGTCGCCAGCACCCGCCCTGGCTTCAGATCTCCCGCCATCCTCCAGTATGTTTCATCAGTCAGTGACAGCGTGTCGAAATTGCGAAGCACGGGATGCTTCGCAACTTTATTGACGGACAAGTCGATGACCCCGTGGCGATAGCTGACGGCTCCGCCGGTCGCGAGCCCGATCCGTTTTGCGAACTCGGGAGCAGCTTTGCGGCCATCGACAGCCCAGTGGATGTAGACGAGCCCGCCGCCGCGTTCGAGATAGGCATCGATTTGGGCGGCACGTTTCGCATTCCAGTCGCCGCGCTGATAGAAGATCATCGCGTCGGCTTTGGCAAACTCCTCCACCGCGGGCCACTCCCACGCCGTGACGATCTCGCAGTGCTCTGCGGACCCGAGCAGTTCGGCCCAGGCTTTCTGCCAGGCCGGGTAGTCGTGTTCGCCGGGGCCGTGGTCCTTAGGCCCAGCGACCAGCACGAGCCTG
>JBGSSZ010000043.1:0-12652 GCA_041736785.1 Limnoglobus sp. | reverse complement strand
GGGACTGGCCCCGGCAAGAGCAGCTTCCTGCCCGTGCCGCAGATCGCGTGGCAGTCGAGTGGGTCTTCCAGACTCTTCGCCACCGACGCCATCGCAGCGAGGTGATAGACCACCTCCACACCAGCCATCGCAGCCGTCACTTCGCGCGAGTCGGTCAAGCAGCCCTTCACGATTTCGACCTTTGGGTGAACAAGGTTGTCAGCCTGGCCCGTGCTGAAGTTGTCGAAGACCCTGACACGGCACCCGCTGGCCACGAGATGATCGACGAGATGCGAACCGATGAAACCGGCGCCGCCGGTGACGAGTGCGAGCATATGGCATAATCCCGAGGCCAGAAAGAGAACGCGGATCGCGCGGATCAAACACAGATCTTATTTGAACAACCGTCCAAAATCTGCATTGATCCGCGCGATCCGCGTTCCGTTTTGAAACTACTTCACGTTCACCTGCGGCAGTGTCGGGATCAGCGGGATTGTCGGCACCGGCGGAGCAGGGGGAGCTTCG
The DNA here is from genome assembly GCA_041736785.1 of Limnoglobus sp. GTDB lineage: Bacteria > Planctomycetota > Planctomycetia > Gemmatales > Gemmataceae > JBGSSZ01. The sequence continues at coordinate 12,148 of JBGSSZ010000043.1, read as the reverse complement.
GGCACCGGCACGGAGATCGACACCGGCGTCGCCGGTACCGGCACGGGCAGGAAGCTGCTCTTGCCGGGGCCAGTCCCCTTCGGGTCAGGCAGTGGCACCGGGTCCGGGACCCGCGGCAGCATCGGCTTCAAATCCGCAGGCTTGGGGTCGATCGGTTTGGGATCGAGCGGCTTCACGTCCGGAATGGTCGGCTTCACGTCGGGATTCGACAGCTTCGGATCCGGTGCCTTCTCCAGTGCGGGCTTGCCCTCCGGCGTCGAGTTCGAGTACTGGATCTCCGGCTCGTTGCAGGCTTCCGACCAGGATCGCCATGCGGTCTTGTAGTAGCCGAAGCAGGTACCGCAGTGAACCTGCGGTGTGGTGAACCGCTTGATGTAGAGGCTCTCGGCCTTGGGATAGATCGGCGATTGCGGCTCGCGGTGATCCCGGGCCGCGACCGTTCCCATCGCGGCGACCAGGAATGCCAATGCGAGGATTCGAGGGTTCATGACCGAGTCCTTTCGTCGTGAAGAGTTGGATTAGCGCCGGCCACCGCCGCGGATTCCACCACTGGGTGAGCGACCGCCGAAGTTGCCTCCGCCCGAGCGGCCACCACCGCCAGAGTTGCCGACGCCGATGGAGATGCCGCTCCCCAAGCTGCCGCCACCGCTGGAACCGATGCTGCTGCGACCGTAGCTACCGCCGCCGTAGGTGTTGAAATACTGCGAGTACTGATTGAACACCGCACCCCGACCCGTTACCGCGGTCTGCGGATTCGAGGCGTCCTGAGCGAGACTGCCGAGGTTCTGATTGGTCTGTGTGAGTTGCTGCTGCAAGGATGCCGCCTGCTGACGGAATGCCTGTTCCGGGCGGACAATGCCGTAATAGTTGAGTGCTGCGTTGCTGATGCCGCCGTTGCCGCGAGCGAGGTTGATGTAGGGGCTGACGGTTGGCCGCTGGAACCCGCCGCCCGGCACCATGGGCTGTGCGACAGCCGCGGACGCGAACAGGAGCATGCTGAGAATGGTGAGTCGCATGGCGTTTCTCCGGTACGGATGACTGTCATCATCGTACCGGAAAAACATCGACGGCGGGCGACTCCGAGTTGGAGCCGACCGCCGCAATGGAACCGATGTGGGTGCGGCAGGGTCGGCATTGCCGGCACAACCGCGAGGACTGCTAATTGTTGAAGCCGGCGTTCTGACCGCTGAAGTACAGCGAGGAACCGAGGAGTGCGGTGCCGAGCAGCCGTTCAAACGGTGCCAGCACGCGGCCGACGGCAGTGTCGAGCTTCGAGAGTGGGCTCCCCATCACGAACACCCGGTCGCCGGGGAGCACCTGATAATTGGTCCGCGTATGCCCGCGACGGGTGATGCCCTTCCAGTCAACGGGGAGGATCTGATCCGACGTGCCAGCGGGTGCGGGCCGAGCGACCCAGATCCGCTTCGACGACACTGCGGAAAGTCCGCCGATGTTAGCGACGGCGTCGAGGACCGTTTCATTGCCCGTGGCCGGGAGCCGCACCACTTGCTCGCCTGAGCCGGCGAAGTCGGTGATCACGTAGTAGAACTTGCTGTTGAACGCGAACATGGAGAGTGAGATCTCGGGTCGGTAGAGGTATCGCGAGAGGTGGACTTCGATGGCCGCCTTGGCCTGGGCAATGGTCATCCCCGCGACGTAGACGCTGCCGTAGACGCCGAGGCCGACAGTGCCGTCGGGCTGCACCAGGTGCTGTCCGGTGATGAGTTGCGAGCCACGGGACTGAGCCAGGCTGACGCTGATCGTGATGTCGCGGGCGTATTTACGCAGGTGAGTGGTGAGTGCCGCTTCGATTTCGGGCGTGGTCATGTCGATGATGCGCACGGAGCCGCCGTAAATCACGCCGAGGTTCACTGTGCCATCAGGTTCGACGGGATAGATGCCGAGGATCGGCTCATTGGGGAATGCCCCCGACGCACTCAGGAAGAGCGCATCAAGTGGCTGCACCTTGTACGGCGGCAGCGGAATCACCCGTGTGGCTTCGATGAACAGGATATCCGGCGCCTCGAGCGTATACGTGGGGTGCGAGACCTTGTTGAGTTCCTTGGGCAGAGCCAAATCGGGGTAACCGGCCTGCTTCTGCCAGGTTTTCTCATCTTTTGGGACACGATGAGAAGGCACATGATGGCAACCGACGAGCAATCCTGCCGCCAGGGCCACCAGCAGAGCCCGTCCTGTCGCTGTGCTCCGCATACCCGATCCTCCCTGATTCCCGCCGCCCTGCGGCACTGCTCCAGATTGCCGGTTCCCCCGGCCTGCCCCTGTCATCGTCATTTCCGGCTAGTCGGCATAAAGATTCTCACCCGCACAACCCCGATAGACCGCATTCGGGAATTCCCCGGACATTTTCTCACGACCCCAACAACGCTCAGAACGAGACTGTAAGCTAGACTGTCCATGCGCCATGCTTGTGCAGTTAATGCCTGTAAAGAGGGGTTAACGGTCTGAATGCCACTGCAAGAAATTCCACCCGGATTCTGTCAGGAATCTCAGCGGGCCGTGCATTCAAACAATGATGGCGATTGACGATACGTCGAGAAGTCCGAAAATAAGGGTCGCAACGATTGTAGCGGAGCGCACAACGGCATCCGCTGTGCGGGATTGATAGTTTGCGGCTGGCGGATGGGAGCGCTTTCATGAATCGCGGTTTTCACGGTCCCTCGCCCAATGAGCCAGCTGGCTCGTACTTCCCACCGCCCTACTCGGTGCCAGCCTCGACCACCGCCATCGGTGACTTGGCACTGCCGCCCGCTGCCCGGAGCATCCCCACAGTCCTCGGCCTACTCAACGCGCTCAAGCGACGTTGGGTGCTCGCGTCGTTCCTCGGTCTGCTCGCCGCCCTGGCAGCCGCAGCCGGGTTCTGGCTCGCAGCCCCCACGGGCAAGCACCAGGTCAAAGCCATCGTCGAAATCCTCCCGCTGCGCAGCAGCTTCGACCAGCGCGCCAACGACAACGACGCTGGCTTCGAAGCCTTCAAAGAAAATCAGACTGTCCTGATCAAGACACGGACTCTGCTCACGAAAATCGTGCAGGATCCGGGCGTGGCGGTGCTGCCGCTCATCGCGAACTCCGAGGACCCGGTGAAGACCGTCGAAGACTACGTCGGCACCAAATGGGTCGGGCCCAGCCTGATGGCCATCCTCATGAACGGCGATCAGCCGGAGCAACTTCAGAAGATCATGGAAGTGCTGGTCAAGAAATACATCGAACAGTCCAAGCTCGACCTCCAGGAACAGCGGGAGCAGCAGAAGAAGCAGATTCAGAAAGCCCTCGACGACTGGATCAAGCGCTACGAAAATCAGCGAGCGTTCATCGAGCAGATGAACCGCCAGGGACTGAGCGGCAACAATGCCGGCGCCAACGACATGATGCTCTTGCGGCTCGACGAGAAAATCTCCGAGACCGACAAAGACGTGCAGAACCTGACCAAGATCCTCGCCCGGCTTGACACACGCATCAAGAACGCCGCCAAGCAGCTTGAGGATCGTGACAGCATCAAGCCGCCCGAAGCGGTGCTCAACGCCGCACTCGATCAGGATGAGGGGGTCCGCCCCGCGAAGACCGAACTCGATCTCATTGAGCAGAACTATCAGGAGACGCTCAAGACGGCTCCTGATCCCACCAAGAGCCCGGCTGTCGACCGTGCCAGGCAAATGGTGCTCGACGCACAGGAGCGTTACGATGTCGCCCGCAAGACGCGGCGGGCCGCCCTTGAAAAGACCATGTCAATCGGAGCCCAGGCCGAACTCGAACGCAACCTGATGCACGATCGCGATGAACACGCCATTGCCTCCGAGGATCTGCTGAAGTCGAAGAAACAACTCGAGGACTATGAGACCAAGCGGAGAAACTACAACAAGCTCGACAACATCCGCTTCGGCGAAACCGACATCGCCGCGACCAAGGAACGGCTCAACACCCTCAGGCAACAACTCGACAACATCGAGATCCTGATGAGTGGCGAAAGCCGCATCAAGGAGCAGGAAAAGCCGATCGTGATCCCGAACCCCAACATCAAACAGAAGATGATGTTTGGCGTGGCGATCGCGCTCATCGCCTTCGTGCTGGTGCTGGTGATCGTTGCCTATCTCGAATGGCGCTCGCGCCGCGTGGACAATGTCGACCAGGTCATCAACGAACTGAACATGCGGATCCTCGGCACGATCCCCGCGTTCCCGAGCCGGGCGAGCCTCAAGGCCGGCGAAGCCGACATGAATCAGAACTGGCGATTCATCCTCAATGAGAGCGTCAACAGTGCCCGCACGATGCTGCTGCACTCGGCGAAGACCCAGCAGATGCAAGTGCTGATGGTTACGAGTGCCATGCAGGGTGAAGGCAAGACCTCGCTGGCGAGCCAACTGGCCACCAGCATGGCGACCGCCGGGCTGCGGACGCTGATTCTCGATCTCGACCTTCGCAATCCGAGCATGAACCGCCTCTTCGACCTGCCGCTCACGCCGGGGGCCTCCGAAGTGCTGTTGCAGGAAATCGACGTCAGCGACGCCGTGCAGCCGACAACGGTGCCGAACCTCTGGGTGATCCCCGCGGGCCAATGCTCGAACCGTGTGATTGCATCACTGGCTCAGGGCCATCCAGTCGAGACGCTCTTCAATCGCCTGCGGGGTCAGTTCGATTTCATCGTGGTCGACACCTGCCCCGTGCTGCCCGTGGCGGATGCCCTGCTGATCGGTCAATATGTGGATGGCGTGGTCTTCTCGATCCTGCAGGACATCAGCCAACTGCCGAAGGTGCTGAACGCCTCCGAGCGACTGTCGCAACTGAACATCCCGCTGCTGGGGGCGGTCGTGAACGGCATCAAGACGGATGTCCACGCCTACGGCTACAACTACGTGAAGCAACTTCCCGCATGATGCGATTTGTCCCGCTGGCACTGGCACTCGTGATCCTCGCCGCAATCGGGGTTTACGATGTCGTGACGGCTGCACACTACGCCGATCTGCAATCCTCGGGCTCGGTGCAGGCGAAGCTCGACACCATCCCGATGAAGGTCGGCGACTGGACTGCCGAGACGCAGCCGTTCAACGAGAAGATGCTCAAAGCCACCAACGCAATCGCCCACACTTATCGACGCTACACACGTCGTGGAGCCAAGCCTGCGATGGTCGACGTGCTCATTCTCGCCGGCGAACCGGGAGAAATGGGTGCCCACGATCCCGAACGCTGCTACGGCGGCACGGGCTATCGCAAGCTGACCAACCGCATTCGCAAGACCGCGGCTGATGTCGGTGTGCAGCACTCGATTTGGAGTCAGAAATTCACGCAGGAGAAGTTCCCGCCGGTCAGCATTGAAGTGGCGTGGGGTTGGACGCCGGACGGGCACTGGCAGGCTGCCGAAGATGCCCGCTATGACTACGCCGGTCGGACAATCCTCTACAAAGTCTATTTCTCGCGCACGCTGGGCGAGAACGAGACCGACGCGATCGACCCGATCGGAGAACTGCTCACCGAACTTGCTCCCCTGGCCCGCCCGGTGCTGGCCAATTCCCAACCCTGACACCACCAAGCACCGACGCTAGTGAGGATCGCCCTTGGCACCGACGCCGCACGACGAACGATACACCTTTCATGACCGCCCCGGAATCCGCGGCTGGGACGATCTTGAACGCCTCGATCCCGGCGTCGATCTCGACATTGCTCCCTCCACCGGTTGGTATGCGCTCGGCAAGCCGCTCTTCGATTACACCCTCGCAGTGCTGCTGCTGATCCCCGGTCTGCCGATCATGGCTCTCGCCTGGCTGGCGATCCGCGTCACCTCGCCGGGGTCCGGCTTCTACAGCCAGACCCGGCTCGGTCGTGATGGTCAGCCCTACCGTATCATCAAGATCCGCACCATGATCCTCGCCAGCGAAGTCAACGGTGCCGAGTGGGCGAAGAAAAACGACGCCCGCATCACGACGGTCGGCAAGATCCTGCGGTTGACGCACATCGACGAACTGCCGCAACTGTTCAATGTGCTCAAAGGTGAGATGAGCCTGATCGGCCCGCGACCCGAGCGACCGGAGATGATCCAGCAGAAGGGCCTCACCACGCTTGTGCCTGGCTACGGGCACCGGCTGATCGTGAAGCCCGGCGTGACCGGTTTCGCCCAGGTACAGTTGCCCGCTGACACCGACATCGCCAGCGTCCGCCGCAAGGTCGCGTACGACTTCTACTATATCGAGCACGCCAGCCTCCTGCTCGATCTGCGCATCCTCGGAGCCACGCTGCTGAAGAGCTTCATGGGTCCGGAGCTTCTTCGCAAGCTGTTCTGTCTGCCCGGTCGCGAGGATGTGGCGACCGTTTTCCACAGCAAGGTGACTCCGCCGAGCCCGAGCCGGCAGATGCCGAACCTGCAGCCGGCGTGAGCATGGCAGACCGCCCGCGGATCCTGTATATCACGCACCGCGTGCCCTTCCCGCCCGACAAAGGCGACCGCATCCGCAATTGGAATGTTCTGAAGCAACTCGCCGCACATGCGAATGTCGATTTGCTCACGCTCGCTGACGAGCCCGTTTCTTTGGCGACGCGGACCGAGTTGAATCGCGTGTCAGAGCGTGTGGTGATTGCGCCGCTCAGCCGCTGGACAAAAAGCTTCCGCGCCGTGCGGGCCTTGCTGACCGGTCGCAGCATCAGCGAGAGCATTCAATCCGACCCGATCCTGCGAAACGAAGCACACGCTCCCGACCGCGACTACGACGCCGCCATTGTCTCCACGGCGAGCCTGGCACCCTATCTGTGGCATGACTGCTTCAGCGAGACAAGATCGATGGTGGATGTGGTCGATGTCGACAGCCAGAAGTGGCTCGATTTCGCCGCCTCATCGGGGTTCATTTCGCGCTGGCTGTACCGCTATGAAGCCAGCTGCCTCAGGAAGCTCGAAAAGCGGATCGCCATCAGTTCTGATGTCACGCTCGTCAGCGATGCGGAGACGCAACTTTTCAACGACATCGTCAGCCGCGAGGTGGCCATCACCGCGACCAATGGCGTCGATCTTGAGTATTTCACACCAAGCCCACCCGTTGCAACGGGTGGGCTTTCGCGCGTGCTGTCCTTCGCCGGCGCGATGGATTATCTGCCGAACGTCGACGCGGCGACGTGGTTTGTCCGCGAAGTCTGGCCAGCGATCCACGCGAAGCATCCCGACGCGGAGTTCCGCATCGTCGGCCGCAATCCCACGGACGCGGTCAGGAAACTCGCGGCCAATCGCGGAGTCATCGTGACGGGCAGCGTGCCCGACGTGCGGCCCTGCTTTGCGGATGCCGCAATCGCTGTCGTACCGATGCGTCTGTCGCGCGGCTTGCAGAACAAGGTGCTGGAAGCCCTGGCGATGGGGAAAGCCACCATCGCCTCGCCACCGGCACTGGCCGCACTGAAAGCCGTGCCCGGTCGCGACCTGATGCAGGCGACGACGCCCGAAGACTGGATCGACGCCATCACGCAGTTGTTGAATGACGAATCGCGTCGGCTCGAACTGGGCGCGAATGGCCGTCGGTTCGTAGAGGAGAATCACGACTGGGCCACGTGCTTGAAGCCGCTGATCGACGGCGTACTCACAGCCTGCTCGGCGAAGGTGCCGGTATGACCAGTACACTCGAACCCATCGCCGCCACGTCGATGCCCACGGTGCTCGACGCCCGTGTCGTCACGGGCAGCGGTGGTGGGCCGGACAAGACCATCCTCAACTCGCCGCGGTTTCTCGAACCGCTGGGCTACCGCATGCTCTGCGGCTACCTCACACCGCCGAACGATCCGGGCTACGCCGACATCGAAGCGAAGGCCAAGAAGTACTGTGCCCCGCTCGTGAGCATACCCGATCGCGGCCCCGCCGACTGGCGCGTGATTCGCGATCTGCTGCGCGTCTGCCGCAGTGAAAACGTGCGGATCTGGCACGGCCACGACTACAAGACCAACGCCCTGGGCCTGCTGCTGAAGCGCTTTCACTCCATGCACCTCGTCACCACGGTGCACGGCTGGGTGCAGCAGACCGCTCGCACTCCGCTCTACTACCGCGTCGACAAGTGGTGCCTGCCGCGATACGAGAAGGTGATCTGCGTCTCGAACGATCTGCACAAAGAATGCCTAAGGCTCGGCGTGCGCGACGAGAATTGCCTGCTGGTTGAAAACGCGATCGACTGCGACGACTACCGACGCCGGCAGAGCACGACCGCGGCCAAAGCGAAGCTGGATCTGCCGGAAGACAGTACGCTCATCGGCGCTGTCGGCCGGCTCTCCGAGGAGAAAGGCTACGACTTGCTGCTGGCGGCCGTGAAGCCGCTGATCGACGCCGATCCGACGGTCCATGTGATGATCGTCGGCGAAGGTTCCGAGCGACCGCGGCTCGAAGCGATCATCCGCGAACTGGATATCGCTGCGAATGTCAGCCTGCCCGGCTGGCGGTCGGATGTCCGCGATGTCTTCGAGGCGATGGATCTCTTCGCGCTGTCGAGCCGCCGCGAAGGGTTGCCCAACGTGCTGCTGGAGGCGATGGCGCTCGAAGTGCCGGTCGTCGCCACGGCCGTCAACGGCATTCCCCGGCTGATTGCACACGATGTCGAAGGCCTGCTCGTGGAACCCGAAAGCACAGCGTCGTTCTCGGCGGCGATCGCGAAACTGCTGCACGATCCCGCTCTGCGAGCTAGATTTCGCTCGACCGCGCGGCGGCGCATCGAAGAGAGCTTCAGCTTCCCCGCCCGCATGCGCAAGCTGGCGGACCTGTACGACCACCTGCTGGACCACCATTGAAGGATTCCATGATCTGCCCGCTGAGCCGCCTGCCGATCCGCGTCAGCGTCCACGGTCAGTCGTCACTCGTCGCGCGATTGCCGGCGCTGACGGAGTTCGCGATGGCGAAAGACCACGTCGCGCTCAGCCGCCATCCCGCCTGGCTGCGGATTCTTCAGGATGGTCTGCAACACGATGTCTATGCACTCGAAGCGACCTCCGCGACCGGCCAGACCTGCGGCCTGCTCCCGCTGGCGTTTGTCAGCAGCATGCTCTTCGGCCGCTTCCTGGTGAGCTTGCCGTATCTGAACAGCAACGGCGTGATCGCCGACTCCGCAGATGTGCAAACGCTGCTCATCGATCGGGCGGCGGAACTCGCCGACGAGCTCGATGCCAACCATCTCGAACTTCGGCACGAAGCACCCGTCGGGCATCATCGGCTCGATGGCGCGATGACGACGAAGGTCCACATGCGGCTGAATCTGCCCGCGAGCACGGAACTGCTCTGGAAGAGCTTCGACGCCAAAGTTCGCAATCAAATCCGCAAAGGGGAGAAGTCCGAGCTCAGCGTGCAGTGGGGAACGCACGACCTGCTGGACGATTTTTATCACGTGCTCAGCCACAACATGCGCGACCTCGGCACACCCGTTTATGCGTTCGCGTTCTTCGCCGAAATTCTCGCGGCGTTTCCGAATGACGCGGAGCTCTGCATTGTGAAAACCAAAGAGCAGCCGATTGCCTGTGCTCTGCTGCTGCACGGCAAGCAGGTGTCGGAAGTTCCGACAGCGTCGAGTTTGCGCGAGTTCAACAGCACCTGTTGCAACATGTACATGTATCGTCACCTGCTGGATCGAGCGGTCGGGCGCGGTCAGCGCGTGTTTGATTTCGGGCGTTCCACGCGGGACGGCAGCACGTTCAAATTCAAGAAGCAGTGGGGTGCGGAACCGCACGACGCGACGTGGCAGTATTACCTTCGCCGCGGGCCGTTGAACGAGATGCGTCCCGACAACCCCCGCTATCAGCGGATGATCCGCCTTTGGCAGAAGCTCCCCGTGCGGGTGACGCAGTATCTCGGGCCGCAGATCGTCCGCGGCATTCCGTGATGTCGGCCTTTCTGACAGCCACTGTCGGACCTTTCGATGGACTCTGCGGTTTGCGTCGAATCTTCCGGCTGCGGTTTTGACTGACTCGTCTCATGACTTAGAGTGTTGACACGCAAACGCTGTTTGTAAACCCCCTGCAACATCGCGGCCCCGCTCCGCGCCCAAACCAACCTCGCTCCGGGAGCCGTGGCACATGACGTATCCGCGCCGCCTGTTGATCGTCGCCAGCGATCACCGCTTCAGCCAGATCGTGCAGACGCATCTGCACAAGACGTTTCTGCTGACGGCCCCCGTGGCCCGCTTTGAAGACCTGTCGAACCTGGTCAACCGCGACACCGATGGGCTGTTGTTGTTTCTGGCGTCCGAGGCGAAAGACGCCGACCGGATCGAAGCGGCGGTGCGCGACTTCACATTGCAGCAACTGCCGCCGAAGCTGGCGATGCTCCAGACCGAAGACTATGTCCGCGAGCGGAAGTTCGAGCCGTTCACCGTCCCGCTGCCGGATCGATTCGCCTGGCCGACCAACCTGCGCGAGCTTAATCTCTGGGTGAAGCGGACGCTCTCTGAAGGCCAGCCGTTTGTCGATCTGGCCAACGAAACAACGCGGCAGCAGATCCGTCGCCGACTCCTGACGTTCACGCCGTCACTGACGCACATGGTCGATCAGTTGCACATCGCGGCGAGCCATGAAGTGACTGTGCTGATCGAAGGCGAAACCGGCACGGGGAAGACGCACCTCGCGAAACTGATGCACGACTGCTCGGCCCGCAACGCTCATCGCTTTCTGAATGTGGCCTGCGGAGCACTGACGGGGAACCTCATCGCCAGTGAGTTTTTTGGGCACATCAAGGGCTCGGTCACGGGAGCCGACAGCACCAAGATCGGCAAGTTCGCCGCGGCCGGCAACGGCACGCTGCTACTCGACGAGATCGACACGCTGAGCCTTGAGCATCAGGCGAATCTGCTGCGTGTGATCGAGACGGGCGAGTACGAACCGGTGGGCAGCAATGAAACGCAAATCTGCCATGCCCGCATCATCGCGGCGACGAACGGCAATCTGAGTGAGGCTGTCGAGCGTGGCAGCTTCCGTCGCGATCTCTACTATCGGCTGCACGTGATCACCTTCCACCTGCCGCCGTTGCGGGATCGCGTGGCCGACATCAGCCCGCTCGTCCGCGGCATGGCCTCGCGCTACTGTGCCAAGTTCGGCAAGCGCATCCTCGGCATCCACGCGGATGCGCTCACCGCACTCGAGGCGTTTCCCTGGCCCGGCAACATCCGCCAGCTTGAGAACGTCGTGCAGCAGGCTGTGCTCTCGTGCCACGGCAGCGAGCTACTGCTCGAGCATCTGACTCCCGCAGTCCGCACGCGGACGACAGGGATGGCGGGTCAGAGTTCGGTCTTCCCGAATTCGCTGGCGCACAACCGCGAGAGCACCGAGAAGACCGTGATCCTGCGGGCATTGGAGAAAGCCGGCTTCAGCCGCACGCGGGCGGCGGCGGCGCTGGGCGTGAGCCGGGTGACTCTCTACAAAAAGATGAAGAAGTACGGCCTGCTGAGCAAGTCCGCTTCCATTTCAGCAATGGTCAGTGAGTTGCCCACGGTGGGCGTGTAGAATCCGGAATCCCCGCGGGCCTGCTGATGCCGGACGCCCAGTTGCACTATTTCTGCAAGCCGACACCGCTGCCGCACACGGGGCCGGCAGTCGAGTTTGTGGCGGTGCAGGACTTCCTCGCGGACGAACCCGCCTGCAAGGAACTTTGGAATCTGCTCGTCAGTCAGTTCAATACACGCAGCAAGTTTCTCGCGATCTGGCCCGGTGTGCGATATGTGGTGCTGCACCGCGACGCCGCCGGAGTGGCGGATGGATTCCTGCTCGTCACCACTCCCGTCAACTGGCAGATCGACTACGTCGTCGTCCACGAACGCAGCCGCGGGCAGGGCATTGCACTCGCACTCGTGAAGGAAACCATCCGACAGGCCTATGCAAAAAATGCTCCGTATGTGATGCTCACCAGCAAAGCGTCGTTGAAGAGCCTCTATGAATCGTGCGGGTTCTGTGTCGTTCACAGCGAGGAGTGAGTATGTGCGGCATCATCGGGTTCACCGGCCAGCGTGAGGCGGCTCCTATTCTGCTCGACGGCCTGCGCCGCCTCGAATATCGCGGCTACGATTCCGCCGGGCTGATCACCGGCCTGGGCAACGCCCTGCACCTGCGCAAGAAGGCCGGCCGCATCGCCGAACTCACCAAGGCCGTGAACGCTCAGCCCGCTCCGATGAGTTTTGCTCAAAGTGTTGGCGGCCCT
>JBGSSZ010000003.1:0-2638 GCA_041736785.1 Limnoglobus sp. | reverse complement strand
AGGAGCACGGCTTCCAGGGCAGTTACTGGAGCGTGATGCGGTTCGTACGCCAATTAGGCGTCTCGTGCGAACTGCCCTTTCGTCGCATGGAGTGCGCCGCAGGCGAAGAAGCACAGGTGGATTTCGGTACCGGTGCGCCCGTCGTCGACGCCTCCGGCCGACGTCGCAAGACCCATGTCTTTCGCATCGTGCTCAGTCACAGTCGCAAGGGCTATAGCGAAGCGGTCTTTCGCCAGACAACCGAGGAGTTTCTGCGATGTATCGAGAATGCGTTGGTGTCCTTCGGTGGCAGCGTCAAGACACTGGTCATCGACAACCTCCGAGCGGCCGTGACGAAGGCCGATTGGTATGAACCAGAGTTACATCCCAAGCTCCGGTCGTTCTGTGAATACTACGATGTCGTCGTCCTGCCGACCCGACCGTACATGCCGCGACATAAGGGCAAGATCGAGTCCGGCGTGAAATACGTCAAACGCAATGCGTTACAGGCGCGCCAATTCAGCAGCCTGGAAGCCCAGAACGAATTCTTGCGGCAGTGGGAAGCGAAGGTGGCCGACACACGCGTTCACGGCACGCTCAAGCAACAGGTCGGCCACTTGTTCGAGACGGCGGAACGGCCCGCGCTCCGCTCCTTGCCTCTGGAACGGTTCCCCTGCTTCCGCGAACGCCAACACACGGTGCATCGTGATGGACACGTCCAGGTCGATGGGGCCTACTACTCCGTGCCCACCGAGTACTATCGCCGGAACGTCTGGGTCCGCTGGGATAGCCGCCTGGTGCGGATCTTCAATCAGCAACTCGGGGAAGTTCGCGTTCACGTCAAACAGTCCGTTCCCGGGCGTTTCAGCACGCATCCAGCCGACATTGCGGCCGAGAAGATCAGCGGCATGGAACGAGGGACGGAATGGCTGCTGCAGCGTGCCAGCACCATCGGCGAACAGGCAGATCGCTGGGCACAAGAAGTGATTCGCACACGCGGTGTCGAGGGCATCCGCGCGGTCATTGGCCTGCTCGGTCTGGTGGATCGGCAACCTGCGGCGCAGGTCGACAAAGCCTGCGAAATCGCCAACAGCTACGGTGCCTATCGCCTGAAGAGCATTCGGCAGTTGCTCAAACACCACGCTCCCAAACAAGAACAACTGGAATTTCTGCACGAACACCCCATCATCCGCAGCCTGGATACGTATGGGGAACTGGTGCGAAACGCTCTCCGCAAACCGCCGGCAAGTTCCTGGGAGGACAACGTATGTGCTTGTCCCACCGGCGGCGATTAACCCTTGGTCTGGAAAGGACCTCAGAATGAATGAACGACTTCACAGTGCCCTGCGGCGGCTACGCCTGTCCGGCCTGGCCATTTCCCTGCAAGTGCGGCTCGAGGAGGCGGCGGCCAATCGGCTCACGCACGCCGAGTTTCTGGAGTTGATCCTGCAGGATGAGCTGGCGGTGCGTGGCGAGCGGTTGGTGCAACGGCGCACTAAGGCGGCCGCCTTTCGCGAAACCAAGACGCTCGATCAGTTCAACTTCGCCTTTAACCCGTCCATCCACAGGCAACAGATCTATGACCTGGCAACCTGCCGCTTCATCCGGGAAGCCCGCGATGTGCTCTGGCTCGGTCCACCGGGGGTCGGCAAGTCGTTCTTGGTGCAAGCTCTGGGATACCAAGCCATCAAGTCCGGCTTTCTGGTGTACTATCGTTCCGTGTTCGACGTGGTCCGTGACTTCATGCAGGATGAAGCATTCGCCGGACAAGACAAGGTGCTGGCCCGCTATCTCAAACCCGATCTGCTGATCATCGACGACATGGGAATGAAACAGCTGCCACCCAAGGGCGGAGAGTTCCTGTTCGAAATCATCATGCGTCGGTACGAACTCAAAAGCACGATGATGACTTCCAATCGTCCGTTGGAAGACTGGGGCAAGCTGATCGCCGATGTACCGGCCGCGACGGCGATCCTGGATCGCTTTCTGCATCGGGCCGAGCTGATCAACATCACGGGCAAGAGTTACCGACTGCGGGACCGGCACGATACGCCACCGACTTCGCCCGAGAACAACAAGAAGAAGCGTACGCCCGCCGCACCGGAAACGGAGGTGTCCGATGGCGAGGCCACATGACCTGGGGGTTTTCGAAGGTATGACTGGCAAGAGAACGCGAGGCAGTACGCCAAAAAGAAACGCTCGAAGCTCAGCGGCCGCGAGCGTTATCGGGAGTGTTCTCCCGCCAGGCTGGGTTATCCCTTGTCGGGTTGCACCCCTGCAGAGCCCGACTCCGTTTCACCCAGCGCCGGTTAGTTTAGTTCACGCAGCGTGCGGGAGCAAGAAATCCGCAGTGGCACCGTGGGTTGAAAACCGTCACAAGCGCCTACCGGCTCTGACGATTGAAAACCGACACAAGCGCCTACCGGCTCTGCAGCGTAAATGTGCCTTGGCCGAGGCTCGACAATTCGGAATCGTTGTTATAATCGTGATGCACACTGACCCCGAAACGGGGACCTGTCGGTTTTAAAGCGCCGCGCACATGTCGTTTTTCAAGCGCCGCGCGACACTCCGCAAGGTCACGAAAGAGGGTGACCGACTGGAGGTAACGCAGACCGGACTCAAGTTCGTGTAAACTGAGACCTGCGACCGGCTGTCGGTC
>JBGSSZ010000695.1:0-4500 GCA_041736785.1 Limnoglobus sp. | reverse complement strand
GCTGGAGCCGAACCCACCGCCCCCGCCGTAGCCACCTCCGCCGTATCCGCCTCCGCCGCCACCACCGCTGAGAGCGCGGATGAGACCGAAGACGAGCCACACGCCTGCGAGGACGCAAATGCCGATGCAGAGGTATTTCATCATCCCGCCTCCGCCGTTGGCGTTGCGATCGGCATGAGCCACAGCGTGACCACCCGACGGTGCCGAGGTGTTCTTGAGATCCTCGATCACCAGATGCGTGGCGTCAGCGAGGGCTGTGTTCATTTTGGCGTGCAGTGCATCGCCGGTGAGCTTTTGGGTGAGGGCGTCGCTGAGTGCCGTCGCGAACCGCCGCATCACCTGTTCGGCCTTATCGCTAGTGAAGCCGCGACCGATGTCAGTTTCTCGGTCGCTGATGCACTTGGTGTAGTAGGCCGTGTCGGTGCGGTAGAGCAGCACGAAGACATCGGCCTTGCTGCCTTCCTTGCGGGCCAACTCCTCGGCCCAGTCCTGGAAAAACTGGCCGCGAGTGGACGGATTGTGTTTGGCGGCGTCGAAGTCGGCCTGCTTGGCCGCGGGGACACTGTCGGCAGTGTGCACGCTGAAGCGCACATGGCCCTCGAAAATCTGGCCCTGGAAGTTTTCCTTGGCCTTGTCGATGCCTTCGGCCGTGAAGAGTCGGGCTTCGTCGGTCACGCGCATTTCGCCGGGGAATTGGGTGACTTTGTTCGCCAGGGCCGGGCTCGCCATGAGACCGCCAGTGAGCATCGCCAGCAGCAGTGCAGGACGGGTCATCGCAAACACCTCCGAATGAGTGAAGGGATTCTACCCCACTGTGACCGTATTCTAATGCCAAAAGGCGACAATTGGCGGCGAGATCACAAAAACCTATCTCTGCGTTCGCCCGCCGAAGCGCCTATCATGCCAGTGTGCCTCTTCGATTCCCCGCGGTCGGCGAGGATTCGCGGAATCGCTGTCATTATGATTCGTGAGTGACCCCGGAGAATTTGCGTGAAACGACAGCGAATACGGGCGACAACGGTTGTCGCGGTCCGCACTTCTGCCGGGGCTGCTCTCGGAGCGGATGGCCAGGTGACGCTCGGCAACATCGTCATGAAGTCCGACGCGAAGAAGATCCGCAAGCTCTACGACGGCCGCGTGCTGGCGGGATTTGCAGGTGCCGCCGCCGATGCGTTCAGCCTGCTCGAACGCTTCGAGGGGAAACTGCGGGACCATCAGGGGAGTGTGCCCCGTGCCGCGACGGAGCTTGCCAAAGAGTGGCGTACCGACCGCATCCTCCGCAAGCTCGAAGCGATGCTCATTGTCATGGACAAGGAGCATCTGCTCCTGGTCAGCGGCACCGGCGACGTGATTGCACCCAGCGACAACGTCCTCGCCATTGGCAGCGGCGGCCCGTATGCCTTCGCCGCCGCCCGGGCCCTGATGCTGCACACCAAGCTGACCCCGCTGGAGGTGGTGAGGCAATCGCTGGAGATCGCGGGCGATCTGTGCATCTACACGAATCGAAGCATCGAAGTGATGGAACTGACGGCGTAATATGCCAACAGCGCTGAATACGTTCTTACAGGATCGCAGTAAGAGCCCTCCCATTGTTCTGGAAGCGGTACTGACTCGCGATGTCTCGCCCGAACTCTTCGATCATATCGAATTGCTCTGGGCACCTGCACGCCAACGCCTCGCCCTCCAGAATGAGCATAGGCACTGGGACTGGAGGGTGAAACAGGATGACGTTCGAGCAGGTCGGCAACGAGTGTTCACTGTGTCGTGTTGGGAAACCGTCCAGGGAGCGATGGCACTGGAAGGCCACGATCGTTACACACTGACTGGCGAACCCCTCGTCTATATCGCATACATTGAAGCTGCGCCATGGAATCTGGAGAGCCGTTCCAAACGGCTGCATGGAGTAGGGAGTGCCCTGATCGGTGCGGCGATTCACTGGAGCATCGAGCGGGAATGTGCGGGTCGCATTGGACTCCATTCGCTTCCATCAGCAGAAAACTTTTATGGCACCACGCTCCGGATGACGGCGGATCCTCGTCGCGTTTCAGATCAGGGACTCATGTATTTTGAGTATGATTCAGAAGGTGCTCAAGCCTTTCTCGCGAGGACTGGATTATGAACGACTTGGAACGTCGCAAGGCCCTGTTTGCCGCCGCCGCAGAATTGGAAGGGGATCAGGATATCTCCGCCGGTGCGAGTCGCGCACATCTGGGATCTCCCGAGGGTCCCACTGCCGCCGGTCTCGAACAATCCCTGCAGGAAGCACTTGAAATACAGCGGGAATTGGGGCGAACACTCTCCAATCTGAAACGCAATCTCCAGCGGCTCAAACAGAGCAGTTCGGCCAAGCCGTCGAAGACAAGCAAACCCGTTAAAGCCTGATTCAACAGCATCAAGAAGGACGTACTGTGGCTCAATCCATGACCCCGAAGCAGATCGTTGCCGAGCTCGACAAGCATATTGTCGGGCAGGGAGCGGCGAAGAAGGCCGTCGCGATCGCCATCCGAAATCGCTGGCGGCGACAGCAGCTTCCCGAAGAACTCCGCAAGGATGTCTCGCCGAAGAACATCATCCTCATCGGCCCGACCGGCGTGGGAAAGACCGAGATCGCCCGGCGGCTCGCGAAGCTCGTCGGCGCGCCGTTTCTCAAAATCGAAGCGACCAAGTTTACGGAAGTCGGCTACGTCGGCCGCGACGTCGAGAGCATGGTCCGCGACTTGACCGAAGCCGCCGTCGGCATGGTCAAGCAGACGCAGCGGGAGGAAGTGAAAGCGAAGGCCACCGAGCGGGTGACGGAGCGGCTGCTGGATTTGTTGGTGCCGTCGCCGGCAGCGTCGCCGTGGGAGCCGGAGAGCGAGACGGAAGAAGCCGAGAAGCGGGGCCGCACGCGGGAAAAATTCAGAGCCCGACTATTGGCCGGCGAGCTCGAGGACCGCGAAGTCGAGATTCCCGTCGAGCCGTCGCGCACCACCGCGATCCCCGTCTTCGCCGCCGCCACGGGCATGGAAGGCATGGAGAGCAACATTCAGGACATGCTCGAACGCTTCATGCCCAAGAGCACGCAACCGCGGAAAATGAGCATCCGCGAAGCCCGCACGGTGCTGATGGAACAGGAGACGGAAGCACTGATCGATCGCAGCATCGTGGCTGAGCAGGCCGTGGAACTAGTCGAGAATCATGGAATCCTGTTTCTCGACGAGATCGACAAAGTCTGCGGACCGCAGGCGGGGAGTGGGCCGGATGTCTCGCGGCAGGGGGTACAGCGCGATCTGCTGCCGGTGGTCGAAGGCACGACCGTGAATACGAAGCACGGTCCGGTGAAGACCGATCACATACTCTTTATCGCGGCAGGTGCGTTTCACGTCTCCAAGCCGAGCGACCTGATGCCGGAGCTTCAGGGCCGCTTCCCGATCCGCGTGGAGTTGACCGATCTGACTAAAGACGATTTCCTGCGCATCCTCACCGAGCCGCAGCACTCGTTGACGCGGCAGTCTACGGAGCTTCTCGCCACGGAGGGGCTGACGCTGACGTTCAGCCCCGATGGGATCGAGGCAATCGCCGATGTGGCGTTTGAGCTGAACCGCACGACGCAGAACATCGGTGCCCGGCGGTTGCACACGATCCTGGAGAAAGTCGGCGAAGAGTACAGCTTCGAAGGCCCGGATCTTGCCGGCACGACGGTGGTGATCGACGGCCCGATGGTCCGCGCCAAGATCGGCGCGATCACGCAGAACGAGGATCTCAGCAAATACATCCTCTAAAAGCGGGCACCAACTGAGAAGAGGATGTTGATGTCGTGGATGTCGCCGCCGTTGGGTGGGATGAGGTTGGTCCAGGTGTAGGCCCATTCGGCTCGCACGCCGTAGGTGAGGATCCACGAGCCCATCGGTTTCTCGCCGTCGAGGTGCATGCCGATGTAGAAGCTGTGAATGATGCCGCTACGGCTGAGGTAGTTGGCGGGATCCAGCCGCGGCACCAGATCGACACTCGCGGTGCCCCAGCGTCCGCCGAAGTCGCTGCCGACTCGGACATTGTGAGTCTGCTCGCTGCCCACATCGGCGGGGCCGCGGAGCCACCAGTCCTTGCCGAGGCCGAAGCTGAAGTTGGTGCGGTTCAGGCCGCGGATCGAGTAGACGGCGAGGCCGTCGGGAAAGACACGCTCCCCGCCCGAGGTCTGCCCTGTGAAGGGATCGACGACGATCGGAGCGGTCCGCGGCGTGGCAACGGTCAGCGAACGATCCCCCTGACCAAGGTTGTAGGTGTAGAGGATACCGAGATCGAAGACCCAGGCACTGTCGCGGGAGGGATTGAACCAGAGCGTGCGAGCCCCGCCTCCGGTCTCCCAGCCGGTCTTGAGTGCGGCACTGAACTCGCTGCCGCCGACCGGCATGCTGACGCCGTTGATGGCGTAGATTTCGTAAGTGATGGGGCCGTTTTTGCCGACGGGTCCGTTGCAGCCGTGGTCGCCGCACCACGGGCTGCCGTAGGTGCCGGGCGGGT
>JBGSSZ010000624.1:0-19910 GCA_041736785.1 Limnoglobus sp. | reverse complement strand
CGTTCGATGCCAAGAGCCCGTGCGACGGCCAGCTCGGCGAACCCCGCCGGCACTGTGGGAAGCTTTGGCCGGTAGGCGGCGAGTTGTCGGGCTGCGGCGTAGCGACTCTGGCAATCTGCGCAGACCGCCAAATGCCCATCAGCGACGAGCGAATCCCGCGTGAGTTCGCCATCGAGCACGCCGTTCAGGCACTCGAGGAAGCGGTCGCAGTCGTGTGTGTTCTGTGTCATGTGGCATTCGTCGGCATGTGGCCGCGCTCTTTCAGGTGCTCCATAACCTCCGCCCGGGCCCGGTGCAACCACGTTTTCACGGTGCCCACCGGTCGATCCACCGCAGCGGAAATCTCCTCGTACGACTGCCCCTGCTCGTGGAACAGAATGAACACTTCGCGATAGTCGTCGCGAAGTTCATCGACCGCGCCGCGGATCGCCGCGGTGAGCTCGGCACTGTCGTCGGGCGGCTCGGCGGCTTCCGTCTCCGCGAGGAAGTCGACCGTTTCGGGTCGCCGCTTCCGCTTGCCCATCGCCGTGCGACAGCGATTGACAGCGATCGCCAGCACCCAGGGCCTCAAGGGCCGCTGAGCATCCCACCGGCCGAGGCTGCGAAACACCCGCGTGAAGACTTCCTGAGCCACGTCCTCGCTGTCGTGAGCGTGTCGCAAGAGCCGATAGCACAGGCCGAACACATCCCCCTGGAAGCGTTCGACGAGGGCCCGCATGGCCATGGCGTCGCCGGCTTTGCAGCGCGTCACAAGTTCCGCGTCGGCAGTCACAGCGTCGTTCTCCCCGAATCTACCCGCAGCATGGGGCATAGGTTTCGCGAATTGTACTGGCATTCGTCGGAAACCGGTTCCGGTTTCATCCCGTTCCGAGTCCTGGTCCCGGTTTCCTTGCACAGTGCGGAGCCGGGCGGTAAGATCACCCTCATGCCATCGCTTGTGCTGATTAAATCGCCCGGGGCGGCGACCGCAAACCAGACCTTCCCGCTGGCGGGGCCGCTGACGGTTCTCGGTCGCGAGGACAATTGCGATATTGTGGTGCCGAACCACGCGGTCAGCCGCAAGCACGCGCAGATCAGTTTGCGCAACGGCTCGCAGTATTTTGTCGAAGATCTGAAAAGCCGCAACGGCACGATGGTGAACAACGAGCCCGTGCTGCAGCCGCGGATGCTCAAACACGACGACCGACTGAAAATCTGCGATTTTCTCTATCGCTTTCACGACGAAAACGCTCCGTCACCGATCCCCGCCGGGTTTGGCGGCAGCAGCCTTTTCGCACCGCTCGAAGAGCGCACCGAGGACAGCCAGAGCACCATCGAAGCCGCCGTGGCCACGCGGACTGCCGAACGGTTGCTCGACGCGCAGCCCTCCGAGAAGCTGCGGGCCCTGCTCGACATCAGCACCGCACTCTCCAAAGCCAGCGACTTGGCGACCATCATCGAGACGATCGCCGACGTGACGCTCAATGTGTTCAAGCAGTCCGACCGCTGCTTCGTGATTCTCAAGGAAGACGACAATCTCGTGCCCAAGGTCGTGAAGGCCCGGCGTTCGGCGGGCAGCCAGGACGATCAGCGTTTCAGCCGTACCATCGTGCGGCGGGCTCTCGAAACGGGCGAGTCGTATCTGTCGGAAGACGCCTCCAGCGATGCCAACCTCGGTGCGGCGATGAGCGTGGCGGAATTCCGCATCCGCTCGGTGATGTGCGTGCCGCTGCTCACCTCCGCGGGCGTCGCCATCGGTGCGGTGCAGATCGACACCCAGGACCGCACGAAAAAATTTCGTACGGCCGACCTCGAACTGCTGGCCATCGTGGCGAATTTGGCGTCGGTGGCCGTGGACAAAGCCCACCTGCAGGAAACAGCCGCCGCTCAGGAAAAGCAGCAGAACGAGATCGACCTGGCCCGGAAAATTCAACGCGACATGCTGCCGCAGGGTGAGCCGCCTCTGCCGGGGTACGGCTTCTATCACCACTACAGCGCCGCTCTCACAGTCGGCGGCGACTACTACGACTTCATTCAACTGGCCGACGGTCGCGTGGCGGTGCTGCTCGGAGACGTCGCCGGCAAGGGCGTGCCCGCATCACTGCTGATGGTCAAGCTGACCGCCGAGGCCCGATTCTGCCTGCGCACCGAGTCCGACGTCGCCGCCGCCATCCGCATGCTGAACGATCAACTGGTGATGGGCGGCATCGGCGACCGCTTCGTCACGCTCGCCGCCATCGTCATCGACCCCAACAAACACACGGCGACCATCGTCAACGCCGGGCACATCAATCCGATCATCTTCCGCAACGGCGAGTTCATCGAGATCATCAGCAGCGAAGAGAGCGGCATCCCGCTCGGTATCATGAGCGGCTACGAGTATACGAGCGTCGAGCGCTCCTTCGAGCCGGGCGACAATGTCATGGTCTTCTCCGACGGCGTGACCGACGCCATGGACCCTCGCGGCGAAATGTTCAATCTCGACGGCGTCTACAAGTCACTGGCCGGCGACTGCACGCGGTTTTCGCATCCGAAACTGGTCGGCGAGTGCGTGGTGAAAGCCGTGCAAAAGCACGCCGCAGGCCGGGCTCAAAACGATGACATCGCATTTGTCTGCTTCGGTCGGCTCACGACGCCGCCGGGAAAGGAATCGCAATGAGTCAGACCGCAACGCTGCCGGAGGTCGAAGAAGCCTTTGAAACCCGCACACGCAAGCAGCCGCCCTATCACGTGGTCCTGCTGAACGACGACGACCATTCCTACGCATACGTGGTGACGATGCTCAAAGAGCTCTTCGGGCATCCGGTTGAGAAGGGCTTCAAAATGGCACAGGACGTGGACGAGCACGGCCGCGTGATCGTGCTGACGACCACCATGGAACATGCGGAATTGAAGCGGGATCAGATCCACGCCTACGGGCCGGACAAGAGCATCGAACGCTGTGCCGGCAGCATGAGCGCCGACATCGAACCGGCGGAATGAATCGGTGGGCCGCGACGCGCAGCGGAGCGCGTCGCGACCCGACCATCAAGACTACTTCTTCTCGACGAGTTTCACGCTCTTGATCTCGACCGTCTCGACGGGCACGTCTTTCATGCCGTTCTTGGTGCCGGTCTTCACGCCTTTGATCTTGTTGACGACATCCATGCCTTCGACGACCTTGCCGAAGACGCAGTAGCCGACGCCGTCACGACTGTCGGTTTTGTTCAGAAAGCTGTTGTTGTTGCCGGTGTTGATGAAAAACTGGCTGGTCGCGCTGTCGGGATCGCTGGTGCGGGCCATGGCGACGGTGCCGTCTTCGTTCTTCAGCCCGTTGCCCGATTCGTTCTTGATCGCGGCTTTGGTCTTCTTCTGAGACATTTCCTTGTCGAAACCGCCGCCCTGGACCATGAAACCGTCGATGACGCGGTGGAAGATGGTGCCGTCGTAGTGTTTGTCCTCCACGTAGCTGAGGAAGTTTTTGACGGTGATGGGAGCCTTGTCCTGATACAGCTCGATTTTGAAGGTGCCCATCGAGGTTTCGACGGCAACAACGGGATTCCCGCTGGCGGCTTTGGCCGGCTCCGGGGCGGCCTTGAGGCCCGTGGCCGCGACCAGCGCGAGCCCGATAAACGACAGTGCGATCAGCTTGATCATCATAACGACTCCTGATTGAGAATGCCGGCAGACTGTCCGCCAGCACGAGGTCTGGAGATTGTACGCAGAACCGGCTGCGATAGACTGGCAGGATAGTTTCAGGATGCTGCCATGCGTGCTCTTGCGATCGTGCTTGTGGCTTGTGGGAGCGGATACGCTCAGACGTCGCCGAACGCTCCCGATGCCGCGACCATGCAGGCCATCGCGGCGAAGACGGCGGAGTTGAAGGCGGTCTTGAAGGGTCTCGATTACGATCGCTCCGACGATGAATCCCGATCGCGGTGGGCAGATGTCGCGGTCTACCTCAAAGCGGCCGAGTGGGTCGTCAAGCACAACGAGTGGTACACCAAGGACACCGCCAAGCAGACGCTGGTGACGCTTTATGCCGGGCTCGCACGGGCGAAAGCTTTGAAAGAAGGCAAAACGCCCTGGCTGGAAGTCCGCGGCAAGCCCAGCATTCGCGGGTACATGTCTGAGATTGACGGGTCCGTTCAGCCTTACAGCGTGACTCTGCCGCAGGACTTCGGCAAGGATGGCAAAAAGTATCGGCTGGACATTGTCCTGCACGGCCGTGCCCCGAGCATGACGGAGGCGAGCTTCATGGGGAGTCGCGAACAGGCCAAAGCGGGCAAGGCCAATGACTTCGTTGTGCTCGAGCCGTACGGTCGCGGCAACAACGCATTCCGTTGGGCTGGCGAAAGGGATGTGATCGAGGCGAGTCGGCAATTTCAGCGGGACCAGAAAGACTCGCTCGATGCGAAGCGCGTTGTCCTCCGTGGCTTCTCCATGGGTGGCGCGGGGGCTTGGCATCTCGGATTGCACAGACCCTTCCAGTTCGCAGCCATGAGCCCCGGTGCGGGCTTCACCGTCACCCGCGGCTACATCGCCAAATTTCCCCAGCAGCCCGACTACATTGAGCGATGCCTGCATATCTATGATGCCGCAGATTATGCGGAGAACCTCGTCAATATCCCATGCGTGGCGTACAGTGGTGAATTGGACAAACAGCGCGCTGCAGTCGACAACATTGAAGCCAGATTAAAAAATTTCCCGGAGAAGCTGCGCTATCATCACATTATCGGCACTGGCTTGCAGCACAAACAACCACCAGAATGGTGGGCCAAGGTCGATGCCAAGATTTGCGGCGAATTAGCTCAGTTGCAAGGCGAGCCGGAGCGGGTGCGGTTCGTGACCTACACCACACGATTTAGTCAATTCGAGCACGGCCAAATCACCGGACTGGAACAACACTACAAGAAAGCGAAGGTCGACAGCCAACGAAAAGACGGCGTCCAGACCATGACTACCTCGAACATCCGCGAGTTTACCCTGTATCCCCTGTATCCCAAGCCATCGTATATTAAGAAGGTAATAATCGATGGTCAAAAGTTCGATGTCAATCCGGATTGGTTCATGCCGGTACTGGAGAAAATCGACGGACAATGGAAGCTCAATGAGTTCAGCAGCCGCAGCGCGAAGAATGTGAAATCACCCGGTCTGCAGGGACCAATCGACGATGCATTTCAAGATGCGTTTCAGGTCGTCGTACCGGAAGCGAAGCCTTGGTTCAGCAGCGTGACCGCAGCCACAGCCGACAATGCACAGCAGTTCGAGAAGAATTGGAATAAATACTTTCGCGGTGGGCTACGCAAAGAAACTGCCGCTGAGGAACTTGCTGTGTACCCGGATCAATCGAAGGTCACGGTGGTTCTCTTCGGCGACCCTGGCAGCAATCCCGCAATCAAGCACTATCTTCAAGACTTGCCAATGGAATGGACACAGGACAAACTCGTCGTAAATAGCAAATCGTATGACCCCAAAACGCATTTTCCTGTGATGATTTACCCGCATCCGTGTCGTCATGACGGCTGGGGCATCAACCCGGCGTATATCGTCCTCAACTCCGGCCACACCTTCGGCGAGGATGCGTTCAAAGGCACCAACGCCTTGCTTTATCCTCGCCTCGGCGACTGGGCGGTGATGAAACTGGCACCCACCAAAGAGAACCCGCAAGCCACGGAGGTCGTCGATGCCGGGATCTTCGACGAGAATTGGCAGTATGAGAAGAAGAAATAATTAACATTACGAGGCACGACCGTAAGGGAGTGAGCGATTCCAGCCATTCCCTGACGGTCGTGCCTGGTGACTATTTCAGCGACGCTTCCACTTTCTCGACCAGTTTCGCATCGTTGGCGCGCACCTTCGCGACGAACTCTTTGGCATCGGGGCAGCTGAGCGCATAGCGCACGATGCCGCGCTTCATCAGCGGGCTCTTTGCAGTCTCGAACATCTTCAACACGTCGGCCGTGAGATCCCACCAGCCCCAGCGGCGGAGGTCGTCAATGGCGATGTCGGCGAGGTCGCCGGCGAGCAGCGCCTTGCAGCCGGCGAGGATCTCCTTGCGGCATTCGGTGGGGCGCGTCGCCTGGAAGTAGCGCAGCGTGCCGACGACGCTGAGCTTTTCGCTGATGTTGACATCCGTGTCGGCCAGCAGGCTCTGGATCATGGGCCAGCCGCGGGTACTGTCGAGGAGCGTGAGCCCGGCGAGGAGGCCGCCGAGGTTGACCGTGATGCGCTCGGTTCGCGGTGACGCCAGTTGCTGTGCCAGCCATGCGGCGTCGTCGCCGGTGCCGCTCAAGCCGAGCATCAGGGCATAGACGCCGAGTCGTTCCTCCGGCACCTTCGGGTCGGCGATCCACGCCCGCAGCTTGCCGCGATCGTAGCGAGACGCGGCACTCTGAATCTGTGTGTCCGCAGCCCGGGCGAACTCCGTAAACGCATCGCGAGCGATCGCTTCGTCCTTCGATTCGAGATGCTGAAAGTAGAAGCCCAGCAGGGCCGGGGCGTCTTTGACGTCGAGCTTCGCCGCCGCTTCGAGATACGCTTTGGCATCAGCGTTGAAACTGACGGCGAGGTATGGATCGAATTTTCCCTCGGCGGCGTTGCAGAAGACCAGATAGTCGGTCGGCGTATCGGCGATGACGGGGATGTACTGCTTCAGCAGGACGATCTTCGGCACCGCAGCCGCGGGGTCAGTTTTCAGCGTGGTGACGACGTGAAACTCGGTGGTCCCGCCGATGCCGTCCGCGTTGGGTTTGGGGTTCTTGAGTTGTCCGTGCAGCACGTATTTGGCATCGGCGTACTGCTGCCGCAACGTCTGCCGGCGGGTGAAAGCGTCGCCACAGAGGCTGCACGCGAGTGCGGGCGAAGTCACGGCCAGCACGAGGATCAAAGTGCGAATCATGAACGAGTTCTCCAGCGTCCCTGGAGTGGAGCGGAATTTGACCGTGGCGTCTACATCACTTTTGGGCGGCGCGTTCGTGTTCCTGCTGCAGCGACTCTTCCGCAGCTTTCACATTGTCCGCATACTTGGGCCGAAGCTCGCCGAGCATTGCGGAGGCGGCCGCGTTCTTCGGAGCCGCGACCAGGAGATACTTCAGCAGCGATCGTCGCACGAAGGTGTTCTTCAGGTGCGGCTGCGACTTGCCGAGGGCGACAATGTCCGCTGTCAGGTCGTCGCAGTTCCACTTCCGCATGTCTTCGATCGGCATGTCCGCCAGGTCCACCTGAGCCATCATCAGACGGTAGCCGTCGAGCAGCTTCGCTTTTGAGATGGCATCGGGGCGATACTCCCAGAAGAACCGCAGGGCATGCAAAGCCGCGTAGCGGATCGCGAACTCCTGCTCGGGATCGCGAATGACATCGAGGACGTATTGCCAACCGGCGGCAGGGTCGAGCAGGACGTAGCCGATCAGCAGGCCGTCGACTCCGCTGCTGTAGAGTTTCTTGGGATTGTCGAGCAGCTTGCGGAGGATGGCCGCGTCGGCTTTGCGATCGGAGTGGCCCAGCATGAGGCTGTAGAGGCCGATGTGCGCGGCGGGGGTGTTCGGGTCGACCAGCCGTTTGGCGACGGTGTCCATCGACAGCTTTTTGCAGGCTTCGCGGACATCCTTGTAGTCGGCCATGGCGAATTCGAGGAAGGCGTCGCCGCTGACCTGGAGATCCTGAGCGTCCAGGAATTTGTAGTAGTATTCGAGCCGCTCGCTCATCGGCTTGTCTTTGATGGCGAGGGAGCCTTTCATGTATTCGGCCAGTTCGCCACTCTTGCCGAGCGGGTCGGCTCGGTAGGGATCGAATGTGTGATGCTCGAAGTTGATGATGCCCGCACCGCCGACGAGCCCGGAGAAGGCGACATCCCTTGCGGTCGGGTAAACGCCGGCGAAGACGATGATCTTGGCTTCCGGGTCGTTCGGATCGGGCGGCACGTACCTGGGCAGGATCACCATTTTCTTGCCGTGCAGGTAGGGATGATCCTTGATCACGCTGGTAATATGCAGTTCGGTTTTGTTTTCGGTGGGATCGTCGAAGTTGCGCTGCGGGTTTTTGAGGTAGCCGACAATGATCAGGTCGGCAGCGTTGTATTCGCCGAGAAGCGTCTGCCCGGTGGCTCCGCCGCAGCCGGGGCAGGTCCAGCCCTGCAAAGGGAGCGCAAGCAAAGCAGCAACCACGGCGACGCGAAGGAACATGCCAATACTCCGAAAGTGCACTGTCAATTTTCCGCTCGTCAGTCAGGTTCTGCAAGTGGGATCATCGCGATTTTGTCGAGTTGTGCGTGTTTGCCGGTGAGGCAAGCTGAGGGATCATCACAAAGTCCGCGATTTCATTGACGCTGCCCGCGATGCCTTTTCAGCTCTATAACAGCATCCCCACACGACGAGCCACGTTATGAGCAACCACTGGATCGGCGTCGACCTCGGCGGTACCAAAATCCTCACCGGCCTGTTCGACGACGACATGAAGCTTATCGCACGCGTCAAGCATCCGACCAAGCCCGAAGGGGGCGTGGCCGCGGTGCTGCAGAGCGTCGCCCTCGGCGTGAACAACGTGCTCGAAGAGTCGAAAGTGCCGCGGGAGAGCATCCGCGGCCTCGGGTTCGGCATTCCCGGGCAGATCGAGCCGAACTCCACAATCGTCCGCTTCGCTCCGAACCTCGACTGGCGGAATGTCGATCTCAAGACCTTGCTCCCCGCCGACTGGACCTGGCCCATCGTGCTCGAAAACGATGTACGCATGGGGACTTACGGCGAATTCGCCCACGGTGCGGCCGAAGGAGCCCGGCACGTCTTCGGCATCTTCGTCGGCACCGGCGTCGGCGGCGGGCTCATCCTCAACGGTGACCTCCACAACGGGTTCAACGGCAACGGAGGCGAAATCGGACACATCGTCATTCACTGGCGGCGCGGCACCAGCCTCGAAGACCTCGCCGGTCGACGCGCCCAGATGAAGCGAGCCAAAGACATGCTCGACGACGCACCCAAACGCGTCCGCAAAGAATGGAAAGGCGTCGATCTCGACAAAGTCAAGAGCTCCCAGCTTGCGGACTTCTATCAGAAAGGCGACCCCATCGCCGTGCAACTGATCGACGACGCAGCCCGTGCGCTCGGTGTATCAATCGCCTCAGTGGTGAACTTCATCAGCCCGCAGGTCGTGGTGATCGGCGGCGGCGTCGCTGGTGCACTCGGCGACAGCTTCATCGAGCGGATCTGGGAGATCGCCCAGCGTTATACCCTGCCCGGTGCAGCGGATGGCGTGAAGTGCGTGGCCGCCACGCTCTCTGACGATTCCGGCATCGTCGGTTGCGCCTCCTTCGCCAAATCGCGGCTGGGCCAATCATGAATGCCGACTGGCGCACCCGTTACGATCTCGCAGTCAGTGTCGGCCGTCAGGCGGGCGATCTGGCCCGCGACTGGTACGACCGCAGCTTCGACGTGGAATGGAAACCCGACAACAGCCCCGTCACGGTCGCCGACAAGGGCGCGGAGGAGCTGATCCGCCGCGAACTCAAGAAACACTTCCCCAACGATGCGTTTCTGGGAGAAGAGTACGGCGACGAGCCCGGCACCACAGGCTACCGCTGGATCATCGACCCCATCGACGGCACGCGAAGCTTCGTGCGGCACATCCCTATCTGGGCCACGCTCATCGGCCTCGAATACAAGGGCGAACAGATCGGTGGCATCGCCTATTCGCCCGTCTTGGGGAACATGTATCGTTCGCTCCGCGGCGACGGTGCCTACTGCGACGATCAGCGCATCCGCGTCAGCGACGTCGCCACGCTCGACAGGTCGCTGCTGTGCTATTCGAGTATCGCCTGGTTCCGCAAAGCCGGTCGCGAACATGTTTTTCTGGATCTCGCCAGTCAGACTGAGCGCCAGCGCGGCTTCGGCGACTACTATGGCTTCGTGCTCGTGGCTCAGGGGTCCTGCGAGGTCATGCTCGAGAACGGTGTGCACTCGTGGGACGTCGCTGCAGTCAAGGCGATCGTCGAGGAAGCCGGCGGTATGCTCACGGATTGGCACGGCACACCCACGATCGACGCCCCCGACGTGATCGCCAGCAACGGCAAACTCCACGACGCCACACTGGCGATTCTCAATCGCGACTTGCCTTCGTAAGCGGCACTGCAAACAATGCCAGTGTCGATCCCGCCGCAATCTCCCTTCAGGAGCTACTGATGACTCGTTTGCGACTGCTGGCCCTTCTCGCGAGCACAACTGCCGATCTCGTGACGCTCAGCGTTTCCCCCGCACCGGCTCAGGGTGCGAAGCAATGGGTAACTATCAATGGACAGGTACTCTTCCCCAAGGCGGACAAGATCCCCGCGGCTGTCGTGATCGACACCAAGGGGCAGGACACCAAAGAGTGCGAGAAGAACGGCAAGCTCACCACTGACAGCATCATCGTGAACCCGAAGAACCGCGGCTTAAAGAACGTCTGGGTCTATCTGCGCCCCGACAACGAGGACCGCTCCTCGAACCTGAAAGCCGAGGAGATCAAGCCGGAGCTTCAGAAAGTCGCGGCCAAGACGCACGTCGTCGACCAGCCGTGCTGCATGTTCATTCCGAAGATCCTGGCTCTGCGCAGTGGCGATTTCATTGAGTTCAAAAACAACTCGCCGCTGGTGCACAATGTGAAAGTGGACGCGGATGTGCCGAGCCCATCGTTCAACAAGACGCTCCCTGCGAAAGGTGTGTACAAGGATCCGTTGCCGTTCCTCGCACAGAATTCTTCCGCGAGCTACAGTTGCAGCATTCATCCGTGGATGAATGGCAAGTTCATGATCTTCGATCATCCGTATTTCGCGGTCACCGACGACGATGGCAAGTTCGAGATCAAGGACGCGCCTGCCGGGAAATATCGCCTCGTCTATCGCCACGAAGGCGGCTACCACAAAGGCCGCGATGGTCGCTATGGCTGGCCTGTGGTGATTGCGCCCGGTGCGAATGGCGGCATGACGCTGGAGCCGGTCGAATTCGAGCTGCCGAAGCCGTAAGACGACGCTGGCAGGAGTCGCTATAACAGGCTCGAAGCGACCGAGTCGGCCGCTTCGGGCTCGTGCAGAATTGGATTCGCGTCATGGGTTATTCGTCTGCCTATTTGTACTACGACGATCTGGAAGTGGGTCAGGAGTGGGAGTCCGGCGGTCGCACGATCACCGAGTCGGACATCATCAATTTCGCCGGGTTCAGCGGTGATTTCAACGCGATCCACATTGATCACGTCTATGCCGCCACGACGCCGTACCGCAAACCGATCGCTCACGGGTTCGGAGTGTTCTGCATCGCCAGCGGGCTTGCCGTGCTCTCCCCAGCGACCCGCACCGTTGCCCTGCTCGAAGTCCGCAACTGGGAATTCAAGCATCCTGTCTTCGCCGGCGACACCGTGCACATCCGGGCCCGCGTGCTGACCAAGACTCTGAAAGGCCGCGGCCGCCGCGGCGAGGTCTCCTGGCAGCGCGACATCATCAATCAAGACGGCAAAGTCGTCCAGCAGGGTCAGGTCTTCACCCTCGTCGAGTGTCGGACATCCAAATCGCAGTCGAAGTGATGTTCCCGGTTGCGACGATCACCAACATCCGAAGTCTTCGCCATGAGAACCCGCTTCGCTCCGAGCCCCACCGGCTACCTGCACATCGGCGGGGTCCGCACCGCGCTCTTCAACTGGTTGCTGGCGCGCCGCAATGGCGGTCAGTTCATCCTCCGAATCGACGACACCGACGCCAGCCGTAATCGGGCTGAGGCGGTCAAGCCGATCCTCGACGGTTTTGCCTGGCTCGGTCTCGACTGGGATGAAGGCCCGACGCCCGACGCCAGCGGTGAGAGCTTCGGACCGCACAAGCCTTATTTTCAAGGGCAACGCAACGATAAGTACGTCGCCGCGGCCATGAAACTGATGGCCGAAGGCAGGGCGTATCCCGACTACACCACGCCCGCCGAGCAGGACGCGAACCGCAAGCAGGCCGATCTCGCCCGCAAGCCCTACGTGCACCGCGGCAGCAATCGCGACGTGGCCCCGGAGGAAAACCTGCGCCTGTATCGCGAGAAGCCCGCACCGGTGCTGCTCAAGGTTGAGCCGGGGAAAATGGTCAAATTCGACGACCACGTCCGTGGGCATGTGGAAGTCGCGACCGACACGATTCGCGACCCGGCCCTGCTGCGGGCGGTGGATGCCAAAGGCGACTGCCGAGCCTTATACAGTTTTGCCACGGTCGTGGATGAGATTGATTTTGCGATCACGCATGTCGTGCGTGCTGAGGAGCATCTGGCGAACACACCATCGCAGGTGCTGATCTATGAGGCGCTCGGAGCGACGGTGCCGCAGTTCGGTCACGTGCCGCTGATCTATCGCAATGGCAAGAAGATCAGCAAGCGCGATCTGCCGCCACTCTCCGAAGAGGAAATTGCCAAACTGAAAGCCTGCGGCTGGACCGACGAGGAAATCCAAGGTCGTGATGATCTGAACCTGGCAACCGTGGCTTATTATCGCGAGCTTGGTTATCTACCGGAAGCACTCATCAATTATATGGGACGGCTCGGCTGGAGCCTCGATGGCGAAAGTGAATACATCCCGCTTGATGTCATGATTGCGAATTTCAGCCTGGACCGCGTGACCAAAGCGCCGGGCAATTTTGACATGAAAAAGCTCTACTGGCTGCAGGGCGAGCACATGAAGCTGGTGCCCACGGCGGAGAAGATCGCCAAGTGCATGCCCTTCCTGCGAAAAGCGAATCTCATCGAAGAAACAATCACCGATACAGTTCGCGACACGCTGACAAAAATCATCGACGCCGCTGGCGACCGGATCAAATTGTTCAGCGATATCCTCGCCTTTGCGACACCGATCCTGAAACCCACTGTGGTGTATGATCCGAAGGCGGTCGACAAAGCCCTCAACAAGCCCGGTGCCCGCGAGCGACTGGCGGAGTTCGCCGAGGTGCTCAAGGATCTGACCCCCTTCGACGTGGCCAGCACCGACAAGGCACTGCATGAATTCGTGGCCGCGAAGGGTATCAAATCCGGCGAAATGGTGCACCCAGTCCGCGTGGCGATCACCGGCAGCATGGTCGGGTTCGGTCTCTTCGACACCATGGCCATCCTCGGCAAAGAAGCGACTCTGAGCCGCATCGCGGAAGCACTGAAGCCGGACACTCACGGCTCAGAGCTATGAGCCATGAGACAGCGGATCGCGTTCATCCCATAGATACACCGCAATAGAATTGGATTCTTCCGATGGCAGACCTATTCAAAATTGTAATTGGCCTCGAAGTGCATGTGCAACTGCTCACGAAGACGAAGCTCTTCTGCGGCTGTTTGAACAAGTTTGGTTTGCCGCCGAACTCCGCGGTCTGCACCGTCTGCTTGGGAATGCCGGGCTCGCTGCCGGTGATGAATGCAAAAGCATTCGAGCTCTCGCTGAAGGCGGCTCTCGCGTTGAATTGTCAGATCGCCTCGCATCCTGGGCAGGTGAAGGGTTTCACCAAATGGGATCGCAAGAATTATTATTACCCCGACTTGCCCAAGAATTTCCAGACCAGCCAATACGATCTGCCATTCAGCCATGATGGCTATCTCGAAATCAATGTCCATGCCGATCCGCGCAAGGGTTATACGCCGAAGCGCGTGGGAATCATCCGCGCGCACCTGGAAGAGGACGCGGGAAAAAACATTCATGACGAGAGCGGTCGCGGCGGCGAGACGCGCGTGGACCTCAACCGCACTGGCACGCCGCTTCTGGAGATCGTCAGCCACCCGGAGATGCACACGCCCGAGGAGGCGATCGCCTATCTGGAGGAGATTCGCCTGATGATGCGCGAGCTCGGCGTCAGCGACTGTGAAATGCAGGAGGGCTCGCTACGCTGCGATGCGAATGTGAATGTGCATGTTCCGATGCCGGGCGAGGCGAAAGGCTATGCTGCGACGCCGCTTGTGGAAATCAAGAATCTCAACAGTTTTCGCGCGGTTGGGCGGGCCATCACCTACGAAGCGAAGCGGCAATACGAACAGTTCCAGAAGGACCCGGCTGAGTACCGTATTGAAAAGCTCCTCAAAACGACTGCGGGCTGGGACGACGCGAAAGGTCGCACCGAGGTGCAGCGGCACAAGGAGGAGGCCGCCGACTATCGCTACTTCCCCGAGCCCGACCTGGTACCGGTGATCGTGACGGAGGAGCAGTTGGCGAAGGTGAGGGCCGAGATGGGCGAACTGCCGTCCGTGCAGCGGCAGCGACTGCAGACGCAGTATGCCCTGAGTGCCTATGACGCCGACATGCTGGTGGCTAAGGGTCGCAAGACCGTGGCGTATTTCGAAGAGGTGGCCAAGCACACCGGCGATGGCAAGGCCGCCTGCAACCGCATCAGTGATCTGATCTTCCCCGCACTGACCGAGCGTCGCGAGGAGATCGAGGAGTTTCCGCTCGCACCGGCGGCATTTGCGGAGTTCGTGGCGAAGACCGCCAGCGTGAACAAGCAGGATCGCACGGATACCTTCCGCATTGTGCTCACCAATGGTGTGGGCGTGGAGGAGGCGAAGCGGATTGCCGGGATCAAAGAGTTGGATGAAGGTGCATTGCGGACTGCGGTGACTGCGGCGATCGCGGCCAATCCGCGTGCGGTGGCCGACTTCAAGGCCGGCAAGGACGCCGCCAAAATGGCGATCGTCGGCCATGTGATGAAGAACAACAAAGGCGCACCCAACGACGTGGTGCGCAAGCTCGTCGACGAAGAACTGGCGAAAGCGTAATTACTTCTCCGTGAGACCGACTTCCTGCGACCGCGGGTGGAACCACAGGTCGGCGGGGATTGCTTCTGCTTCGGCGCTGCCG
This sequence comes from Limnoglobus sp., assembly GCA_041736785.1. Lineage (GTDB taxonomy): Bacteria > Planctomycetota > Planctomycetia > Gemmatales > Gemmataceae > JBGSSZ01. The sequence continues at coordinate 5,135 of JBGSSZ010000624.1, read as the reverse complement.
GGCTTCAGCCATTTGAGCGACAGCGTGTTCGGTGCGCCGCTGGTGAGCAACACCGCTTCCACATACACCTGCGTCGGCTTGGCCGTCAGCACCACAAACGCGTCATTTTTGTTGGAGCTTCCCAGCGTCGGGTCGCGGATGTCGATGATGGTTTTTTCGTTGGGCCGGGAGAAGACTTTCACGAACACTTTGACATTGCCGTCGGCGATGAGCTTGTAGCGACCGGGTGCGGGCGGCATCAGATAGCCGGTGAGCTTGATGCCGATGGCGCCGCGCGGTCCCACTTTGTAATCGCTGGAGCTGACATCGGCTGTCGACGTGAGCTTGATCACCTTCGGCAAATTGCGTCCCTTGGCGACGGGAAGCACTTCCAGCATGAGGCCGGGCTTGTATTCCACGCCAGCGACTTTGAAGGCCAGCCGGCTTTCCGCCGTGACGCGTTCGAGCCCGGTTTTTCCGCTCGCGATGATCGATGATCTTCGCATACCAGAACTTCGCCCGGTTCAGGGCGGCTGACTTTTCCGGCTCCTGCTGTGCCTGACCCCAAGTCCACCACGCCTCGGCACGCTTCATCTCCGTCACGTCGGGATCGACCTCAAGATCGAGCGTCGCCGCAGTCTTGAGCGCGTCGTCGTCGCCCGCGGCAAGGTTCGGCAGGCCGTCAGTCCACCGACCGAGGATCAGGCAGCGATACCGGCCGACGACCGCATTTGCCGCAGCATCCTGAGGCTTGGTCTTCAGCACTTCGAGAGCCGCCTTCACCGGTTGATACGCCTCCTGCTGCTTGCGGATCTGCGTCTGGCGAATCTCCAGATCGCGGGCCATCAGGTTCAAATTCGCATGACGCAGCGCCGTGATGCCGACAGTGGCTACCTTGATTGCGTTCTCGAATTCGTTCTGATCGACGAGCTCTTCGACCATTTCGCTGCAGGTCTCGGAGAGGTTTCGCAGCACCTCCACCTTCGTGGCCGTCGAGGCGATCTTCTCCAGCAACGCGATCCGCATCGCCGTGCCGTCGACATCGAATTCGGCGGCCTCCAACTCAATCGCCTTGGAGCCCATCTGCGAGTCGGCCAGTTCCACGGCGATCGACTGGACCTCCGTCAGCAGAAAGTATTTTGCAGCAGCGTCGTTGGTGGTTTCCTCGGCCGTCTTGAGCAGCATTTCGGCCAGCTTGCGGCGGTCGGAGAGCAGCCGCTTGGCATAGAGCGCTTTGAAGATGTCCTTGACCGTTAGTTCCGCAATCTTGATCGCGGCTTCATCGGGGATCGGTTTGCGGGCTTTGACGGCTGGCTTGTCGGGCACTGTGGGAGCCTGTGCCACGGCCTCGGCTGCTGTCGCGCTCGTGAGTACGCTAACGTACGGCCCGCCGAAGATCGTCAGTGCCGTGCGACCCGCGTTGATGGTCGCACCTGTCACGCTCTCGGGCTGACGCGTCAGGAGCGGCTTGCCCGTTGGTTTGCCCGTCGCAGTATCGACGATGGTCACGCGGCCCGGCGCGACGACGACGCCGCAACCGCCATTGCCCAGAAAGCGAAACGCGACCGCATCGCCCGCACCGGGTGTGGGGACACCGATGCCTTTTTCGGCCCAGGCATCGCCGGTCTGTTTGAGGAAGAACTGCGTGTTGGCCGCACCGGCGGCATGGAGTCGGAAGGCGATCAGCCGACCATCACTGCTGATGTCGTCAACGCCCACAACCGGACCGCCGGGGGCGAAAGGTGTGAACTGCTTCAGATCGGTCAGCGGATAGATCTGCATTCGCTTGCCGCGCCAGATGTAGATCTGTCTCGCCGGCTCAGGCCAGAATGCGGAGACCGTGGGATCGGCCGGCGCGGGATCTTTATCCCAAAGCTGGATGGTGTCGATGTGCTTCTTGCCTTTGATGTCGTAGACGCTGACATCACCGTTGGTGCGGTTGACCGCGGCGTGTCCGCCACTGGCACTGACCGCGATCGAATGCACCGGCTCCTTGCCCTCCACCTCGAGCATGGAAACTACCATCCCCGCACCGTTAAGTGTGGTCAACTCGGTCTGCTTCTCGGCATTCAGCACCTGAGCGATGATCCCGGCGTCGGTGACCCAGAGTTTCCGCACTGCGGCGAATTCATGGGAGCTGAAGATGTCGACCTTCTCGGCCATGTCGCGACCGAAGACCTTGATCCCGTCCGTGTAAAAGAGCCGCTTGCCGTCGCGATCGACGTCAGCACTGACGACGTTGGCACCGTTGAGTTCGGCACCCTGCAGCGTGTACCGCACGGCGAGATGCTGCACATCCGCAGGCACGCTGACAGCCGTGGTCGGAACGGCCGCCGTTTCACCCAAGCCCGTGGGCGAGACGAGGAAGAGTGTGCGGTTGACCGAGCTCACGAATGCTGCCGTGGTGCCGCTGGGACTGACCGCGAGATTGGAACCGCTGTTCATCGACTTGGCGAGAATGCTCGACTTTACCGCGAAGGTGGCCGGATCGAGATATTGAATCTCTCCCGTGATGGTGGTCGCGACGATGGCGTCACCGGCGGGGGTGAACTCGGCCGCGGCGATGTAGCCCTGGAGTGATTTGATGGTGGCTCCCGTGGTCGTGTTCACGACGTGAAGACGGGTGTCGGACAGGGCGGCCCGCAGGATCGCGAGATTCTTCTCCGGGCACCACGCCACGATGACGGCGGGATTGGCGAGTGCGAGCGGGACCTCGGTCGCAGTGCCGCCAGGCAGCGCATGGGTCGCGAGCTTGCCGCCTTTGCTGATCGAGAGCACTTGGGTGCCATCGGGTGCGAGCCGGGCCGCAGCACGGTTCGACGTGCCGGCACCGATGAGATCGAGTGCGAGCAATTCTTTGTGATCCCCAAGATCGATGACGGAGGCTTTCGCGCCTGCGGCCATCAGGGCATGTTTTCCATCGCGATCGGTCTGCAGCAGGTCGATAGCCCCGGTCGCACCGTGCGGGAAGGCCCGGGCGACCGCTCTGCCCGTGGTGTCATCCCAGACGATGGCGACGGGATCGCTGGCGATGGAGAGCACTTTGCCATCGGGCAGCGGCGCGACCGCGGTCTGCCCCGAGCCCGTCGGATCGATATATGTCGTGATCAGGTTGCCCGATTTGGCATCGTGCACAGCGACCTGACCCGTGCCGCTCATCGGCACGAGGATCTTCGAGCCGTTGACGGTGTAGACCACGCCGGCAGCACTCCCTGCAGTGGGCATACTCCAGAGCAGCTTGGCAGCATTGGCCGTCGCGGGCGGGACCACCGGTGGGACAACAGGCGGCACGGGCTCGACCACTGGCCCGGTTTTTGGCGGCGCTTTGACGGGCTCGACCGCACTCGCCGGGGGCGTGGGTTTCTCCGCCTGAGCCGCACTGCCCGAGTCGCTCTTGCCTCCGAACGCGAGGAATGCCGCCAGTCCGCTCAAGAGAATCACGCCGAACGCAATCGCACCATAGATGTAGGTGTTGGCACTTTTCTTCGGCTCATGTGCCGGATGGCGATGGATACCAATCTCGGGTTCAAAGCCCAAGTCCGGATTCACCACAGCCTTTGGCACAGCAGGCCGTGGCTGGCTCGCCACAGGTCGCGGTGCAGCTTGCGGGACCACACTCTGCACCGGCAGTCCCAGCAACTGCATCGCCTGACGCTCCTGGCTCGGCGTCAGCACCGGCGGACGACCCTCGGGCATCAGTGTGTCCAGCCACGGTGTCTGAGCCAGCGGCTTCGAAGCCGCGATCACCAGATGCGACACCAGCCCGACCGTGAACGGATCGCTCGTGTCCCAGAGCTCCCGCAGCACCTTCGACTGCTTCGGTGAGGTGAAGTCCTTGGCAGTGAAGAGCAGGTTGTCGCCGGTGTCGTATTTGTCCCAGAGGTCTTTGCCGCCGACCAGCAGGCCCCGCAGCGCGGTGGCGACCACGAGGTGCGGGAAGCGGTCGAGGTTGGCACTGTAGTCGTTGGTGATGATGCGCTGCGGGTGCTGAAAGCTGGCGTGGCCTGCTTCTCCGGGGTTCTTGCCCGCAAGCGCGGGGACGAACACGCCGTCGTAGTCGACGAGCTTGAGACCGAGCGAATTCGACTTCTCAGCCGGGACGAGGATGACGTTGCCGTGCTGCAGGTCGCAGTGAGCCATGCCGGTCTCGCGGAGCCGGCGACAGAGCCGCACCCAGAGGCTGAGCATCGATTCGAGAATCGTCGCCCGACCGAGGTTATCCTTGACGAACGTGTTCAGCGCGGAGCCTTCGACCCATTGCATTTTCAATGCGGGATACGTTTTGCCTTTGACCCGGATGCCGTTGGCGAGAAACTCGAAGCCGACGGTGAAGGGCAGATTGGTCTCGGCGAGGTGACCGGCGATGGCGGCGTAGCGAGCCTGCAGATCGGGAGCGACAGCGCGGGTGAAGCATTTCAACGCCCAGGCCCGGCCGTCGGCGCCGATCACCTGATACACGTCCGCATAGTTGCCACTGCGCGGCAGCGGGACGCCCAACGGCGTGGTCGTGACGGTGCCCGACTTCAGGTCCGCGTCGGCAAAGGCCGTCGACGGGTTCTGGATCGCTTCGTTGAAATCCTGCGACAGGGGCCATGCCATAACCGGTCCTCGAAATCAGAGAATCCGCACTCGCACCAGGGTCGTGTCGTCGTTCTTCATCGCACGCTTCGCTCTCAGCGATTGTACCCACTCGCCAAACTCCCCGGCCGTGTCGGCTGCGCTCGTGACCGCGTCGATCACCTGCCACGGAGTCTCATCGCGCTCGGCACTGCGCAGGAACCATTCCGCGATGGCGTCGGTGAGCAGATAAAAGCGATCGCCGCTCTCCGCCCGCCCGGCAAACCACTCCGGATCGGGATCGCTGCCGAGGGCACTGCTGACGAGCGCCGGTTGATTGCCGAAGCTGTGCGAATGCTCGATCGGGAAGCGTGCGATCAGTGAGTCGTCGCGGAGGTGGAAGAGGCTGGTGTCGCCGACCGCGACCGCGTGATAGCGGGTACCGCCGTTGGTGGTTGTGCTGAACGCAAGACTGAGTAGTGTGGCGAAGGCACCGTCGGCCTGCTTGGTCTCGGTGTACCACGAAGTGACCGGCGGCGCGGTGAAGACGGCGCTCCTCCGCACCGTGGAAAGCCAGGCCGCGAAGCTCTGCGGCTCCG
>JBGSSZ010000610.1:0-4137 GCA_041736785.1 Limnoglobus sp. | reverse complement strand
GGTTCGTTCATCGGTTACATCGATTCGCTGCGGATTTCGGACACCGCCCGCTATTCGGGGAGCATCATTACACCAACACTCGGGGACTTCACCAGCGACGCCAATACGCGCCTGCTTTACAACTTCAACGAAGCCCCCGGCAGCCTGACCGCAAACGACTCGAGTTCCTACGGCCTGATCGGTACTCTCGGCGTCGGCTTTACCGGTGCGACTTCCCCGACTTTCGTCAGCGTGATCCCGGTACCGGAATCGCGTTTTGTTGTAATTCTGGCAGGCATAATCTGCCTTTTCTATATGATGGTCAGTCGTTACTATCAGCAATTCTAGGGCGTGTTGATGATTCTTACCCGTTGCAACTGCTGAGCATACAACGCTTTCGACAGCTTGTCGGGCAGGATGCCCATGCGGTACGCTTTCACCGTAACTCTGGGAACACTTTGAACCTCTTGTACGCAAGCCAAACGCTATCGCTGCGGCGTCGCACCGACGCTGTCCGACTCCCTCTTATTCGAGGTTCTTCTCTACTGGGACCGCACAGGCGTGCCCTGGCTTGATCTGCCCAGCGAGTTTGGGGCCTGGGATGCTTGTCTACAACTGTTTCCGACCCAGGATCCACAACGGCAGTCTACAATTCGAACATTCGGCGAGCCAATCGGAGCGACGCTCCGCCCCCTATCGCTTTGATCTGGTCGGGAGAGAGTTTAGCGGGTTGCTTCGCAACGAGAGGGGTGGGGCGAACCATAAGTCACCGGAACGTACGGAATGTCACTCATCGTCGATACACGTAAAGTCTACACGAGCTTACCGTCGCTGCAATGGCCAAGCGACGCAAAACGACCGACCTGCTCGAACGCTTCGGCACGGCGGTGAAGTTCCGCCGCGAAGAGTTGGGGATCACTCAGGAGGACCTGGCAGAACGGGCTCAACTCCACCGGACCTACATCAGCGACATTGAGCGGGGGGCCCGCAATGTCAGTCTGATTAACGTCGACAAGCTCGCCCGGTCCCTGGATCTCACACTGGCGGGGCTCATGGAGAGTTTGTAACGTTCGGCATCGATGTTCACAACAGTGCGGGAAGAAGCCTTTTCAGACTTCAATTGGCCGCATTCGTGGAAGCAATGGGAGTCACTCCGTGAACAGCCCAGAGCCTACACAATCAAGAGAATTCAAGGCCAGTCACGTTTGCCGGCTTCCAAAAGCTCCGCCATGACCGCGTCCTTGCGAGTCAGCTTCGCTTCAAGCCGTTCGATCTTCTCGACGTAGCCATTCTCCACGGCCTTGTCCTTCCGGTCAGTCGCGAAGGCGGCGTGGCCGTTCTCGAAAAACTCTTTGAGCCAGGCGTAAACCTGGGTGGGGTAGAGGTCGAGTTCATCGCAGAGATCCGAGATGGGGACCTTGTCGATGAGATGCCTCTTGAGGATGGCCACCTTCTCGGGGCCGCTGAAATGCCGTCGGGTCCTGCTCATGATGAACCTCCGCGGGGGTTAGACTAACCCGACCGGAGCGTTCTTCCAGTTCCGACTGAGGCAAGACAGTATCTGATCGCGAGGTGATCGAGCGCAGCCAAGCAATAGGGAAAGTAGTACGAACACTGCTTGCGCCGGCCGCAGTTCCTTCGCCCGCTTCGGCCCGCCCTCCGTCACTTCGATCAGGTACTTCGTCAGGTCGAGAAACTGCTGGCGTTCCGACAACATGTTCCCCAGCCCGTCGGGCATGAGCGACTGCGTGCCGACGGTCCGCTTGTCCACATCCGCCGCGGGGATGGTGATCTTTTTCCCGCCGGTCGGGTCGATGAGCGTGAGCGTGCCGTTCTTCTTCTCGACCAACAGCCCGGTGATGGTTCGCCCATCGGTCGTGCTGACGGTGAGCGGTTCGTACCCCTTCTTGATCGCCTTCGACGGTGAAAGGACGGACTCGACGAGGTGCTCGGCGGTGGCCTCTTTGCCGGCCTGGGCGAGGTCCGGGCCGAGTTGCGTGCCGGTCTCGGCGTCGTGGCACTTGGCACATGTGAGGAACGGCTGAAAGAAGAGCACCGCCCCGCGACCGGCGTCGCCCCGCTCGCGGGCCGCCTTCGCCAACTCCGCCGGCGACTCCTTCAGCAGTTGCTGTGTCAGCCCCTGCGGGACGGCCTGTGGCGGCGGTTCGACGGCGACCTGCCACAGCTTGCCGAGCAGTTCCTCCATGTCCGGGTCGTGCTTCTTCAGGTCGTCGCGGGTGAACGGGAAGAAGTCGTTCCGGCCGAAGTACGCCTCGGTCGCCTCGGCGAAGTACTCCATCGCGGTGGTCATCGCGTAGGCCTTCTCGACCGTGTTCGGCCGTCCGTTGCCGAAATGCCGCTCCACCTTGTCGTACTTGCCCGACTCCTTCGCCCGGGCATACGCCCCGGCGACGTCCGGGTTGCCGAACCCCTTCGGCAGTTCGCGGTCGTGGTAAGCGTGGGCGAGTTCGTGCAGCACGAACCACGGCATCCGATTCACTTCCTCCTTATAGATGCGGACGTTGGTGAACTCGACGGACTTGGACATCGCCGGGTCGCGGCCGTTCTTGCGGAGCCAGTCGGCACCGGGGTGGTACTCGGCGACCGACCGCACGCCGGGGTACTCCGGGTTGAAGTAGAGGGGCACCTTTTGAAGTTTTGCCACGGCGTCTTTCGGCACCACCTTCGTGATGTCTTCGAGTTGCTTGTCGAGGAACTCCATCGCCTTCGCGGTCTGCTTCACGTCGGTGGCGAGCAACTCGCGGTTGACGTGGACGGTCCAGCCGAGGACGGTTCGCGTCTCGTAGACGGGGTCCGGGACGGGGGCGTGTGGGGATTGCAGGTTGTCGCAGAGGAATCGGGTCATCGCCTCCATCAGGTGCTGGTCGGTGTTCCGTCCCTCGCGGATGGCGTGTGTGCGGTTCGGGTACGGGAGCACGCTGAATCGCTTTCCCTTCGCGATCAACTCCTCCATCAGCCGCTCGGTGCCCTGATAGTGGCAGTTGTCGTCGCCGGTGCCGTGGACGATCAGCAGGTTGCCCCGCAGTTTGCGGGCGTGGGTGATGGGCGAACCGTCGCGGTAGCCGGCCGCGTTGTCCGCCGGCAGGCCCATGTACCGCTCCTGATATATGGTGTCGTACAGCGTCTGGTCGGCGACCGGGGCGACGGCGATGGCGGCACGGTACAGGTCCGGGTGGCGGAACAAGGCGTTCAGGCTCATGCTCCCGCCGCCGCTCCATCCCCACGAGCCGACACGAGTGGGATCGACGAACGGCCACCTCTTCAGCAGTTCACGCACCGCCACCGCCTGCTCGGTCGGGGCGACGATGCCGATCTTGCGATGCACGGACTTCCGCCACTCGCGGCCGCGGGGCACGTTGGTGCCGCTATTGTCCACGCTCGCCACCACGAACCCCTGTTGGGCGAGCATCCAGTGCCACAGCCCGCGGGGGCCGGGCCATGCGTCCCGCACCGTCTGGCCATGCGGTTCGCCGTAGACGTGCATGAGCAGCGGCAACTTCGCGTTCGGCTCCACCTTCGCCGGCTTCATGCTCCACCCGTCCAGCGTGACGCCGCCGCCGATCGGAACGCGGATGAACTCGATCTCGGGTCGCTTCAAAGCGGCCAGCTTCTCGCGGAGCTTCGCGTTGTCGGTCAGCGTGCGAACGGCAGTGTTGTCGCCCACCCGCATCAACTCCACAACCGGCGGCGTGGTGAAGTTCGACCAGGTGTGAACCGCCCACTTCGCGTCGGGGGAGATGTCATAGTCGTGCCACCCGGCCTGCTTCTCGGGGGAGAGTTGCTCCGTCTTGCTGCCGTCCAGCTTCACACGGAACAGGTATCGCTGGGTCGCGTTCTTCGGCGAAGCCGCGTAGTACAGCCACCCGCCCGCCTCGTCGATCGCCTCGACGGCGATCACGTCGAACTCGCCCTTCGTGATCGGCTCAGGCGGCGAGCCGTCGGCGAAGGCGCGGTAGGCGTGCCGCCACCCCGACCGCTCGCTCAGCCAGAGGAAGCTCTTGCCGCCGTCGAGCCACCGCCACGGGTTCTCGTTCTCCAGCCACGCGGCGTCCTTCTCGGTGAAGACCGCCTTCGCCTCGCCGGATGTGGGATCGACGCGGAACACCTTCAGTTCCGTTTGGAGTCTGTTGAACTGCT
>JBGSSZ010000572.1:0-3387 GCA_041736785.1 Limnoglobus sp. | reverse complement strand
CGAGTGTCGCGGCGGCATCTGCGGCCCTCCCGCGGAGATCGAATACGAACAGAATTTCGAGTCGCTCGATGCGATGGGCGAGTCGGCCCTGGCGGACGACCGCTGGCTGGTGTTCGGCAACGTTTTCGACGGCGTGACCGGCGCCTACCGATACGGGTACGGTTCTTTCCCCGCCCCGAACGGCGGCGCGGCCTTCTCCGCGATCGCCAGCGGCCAGGGCGGCCCGGACCAGGGCGAGCAGCAGTTGTCCATCTACAACGACTACAACAACACGGATCACGCCAACGGCCACCGCATTGAGTCCAACGTCTTCCGCGAGCGGCGGATCGCCGCCAATGACGTCGGCAAGACCTTGCTGTTCAGCTTCGATGCCAAGCGCGGCAACATCAACGACCCCGAAGATCCGCTCTGCCCCTGCACCAGCGTCGCCTTTGCGTTCATCAAGACGCTGAACCCCGCCGCCGGTTTCGCGACGACCAATCTCATCCAGGAGGAAACGACGGACATCGCGGAAACCTGGGTCCGCTACACGCTGCGCCTGGAGATCGACGCCGGCCTGCTGAACCAGCTCCTGCAGGTCGGGTTCACCAGCACCGCCACCCGCTACCAACCGTCGGGCGTGTTCTACGACAACCTCGAGGTCGGCAGCGTACCAACGCCCTGAGTCGATGTCGCCGGGCGGCGGGCAGATCTTGCTCGCCGCCCGGCAGAATTTCCTTGACAGCCTTCGGCGGGAAAAGTTAGTTTGTCGTACGAACAAAGGAAGCCACCTCAAGAAACCAAATTGGAGGGAAGAGATGAAAACGAAGGGGAAGAAGATGGGAGCAAGCGTATCCGGTATCGCGGCCCGCGTGGTCGCCCTGGCGGCAGTCGCTGGGATTGCGTTCCTTCCGGTGGTCGCTTCAGCAGTTGATCCGGGACCCAAGTGCGAGTCGGCGAAACTGAATTCGTCGGCCAAACAGCCCAAGTGTCGGGCTAACGTTTTTTCGAAGTCGATCAAGAAGGTGGAGACGCCTGACGTCGCCAAGCTCGCCAAGTGCGATGACAAATTCAACGACGGGTTCACGAAGGCCGAGGCCAAGGGCGGCCTCAACTGCCCGACGACCGGCGACGCGGCCGCGATCGAGGGCCTGTTGGACGCGTGCCTCGACGGCATCGTCACCGACCTCGGCGGTGCACCGGGTGCGGGCGGCGACGAGGCGAAGTGCCAGTCGAAGAAGGTGAAGGAAGTCGGCAAGTACGCGCAATGCCGTCTCAAGGCGGATTCCAAGGGCGTCAAGAAGGCACTGGCCCCGGACTACACCAAGTGCGACGCCAAGCTGGCGGACAAGTGGGCGAAGATCGAAGCGAAGCCGCCCTGCCTGACCACCGGCGACCTCGCTACCGTGAAGGCCGACTTCGATGCTTGCCAAATCGACGTCAGGCAATCCTTGACGGGTGTGCCTCTCTGCGGCAATGGGACCCTGAACTCCGGCGAACAGTGTGACGACAGCAACACGAACAACGGCGACGGCTGCTCCGCGACCTGCACGATCGAGGCCACGATCGAGTACCAGCAGGACTTCGAGACTCTGAACCCCATCGGCCCTAACACGGAATTGGGCGATGACGGCTGGCTGGTCGGTGCCAACGTATTCGCCGGTCTGCCTCCGGGCGGCGCCTTACTCTACAACTACTTTGCCTTCCCCGCGCCGAACGGCGGCCCGGCCTTCTCCGCGATCGCCACTGGCGAGGGCGGTGTTCCGCAAGGTGCCCAGCAGCTGTCGATCTACAGCGACTACAACAATGCTGATCACGGCAACGGCAACACGATCGAAGCCAACGTCTTCCAGACGCGTACCATCGTCGCCGGCGATGTCGGCAAGGTCTTCACGTTCCAGTTCGACCACAAGCTCGGCAATCTCAACAGTCCTGGTGATCCGAATTGTCCATACCCCGTTGCAGGACCCTTTCTCGGGACCCCGTGCGCGAACACCGCGCTGGCGTTCATCAAGGTGTTCGACCCGATCTTCACCTTGCTCGATTTCCCCACGGCCGACATGACTTTGATTCCGGCCAGCTGGGGCACCAACTCGGTGACCACGGCACCCATCCCGGCCGGGGCCGTGGGCGGACAATTGCAGTTCGGCTTCCTGAACAAGGCGAGCCTCTATCAGCCTTCGGGAATCTTCTACGACAACCTGACCTTCTCGAGCGTCCCCTAACGCCGTAAGCTTGGCATAGCGTACGGCGAACGCCGAAGGCCCACGGTGGTGAGCACCACCGTGGGCCTTTCCGCATGACGAGATCGGTTTGAGATTGATCTGCCACGCTCACCAGGAGAAGGTCAGCCATGAAGAATCCACTCGAGATCAACCGCCGCCTTCTCACCTCCGCGCTGTTTACACTCGCGTTGTTTTCGGCGCACGGCGCCCATGCTCAGTGCGACATGCTACCAGGTTGCGCGCTGGTTTGGGCGGACGAGTTCGACGGCAGCTCCGTCGATCCGACGAAGTGGGAATTTCAGACCGGGGACGGATCGCAGTACGGGATTCCAGGCTGGGGCAACAACGAGCTGCAGTGGTACCAGACCGCCAACGCCACGGTGGCGAACGGCGTCCTGACGATCCAAGCGCGTCAGGAGTCGGTGGGTGGAAAAAACTATACCTCCTCCCGTCTTCGCTCGCTCGGGCGCGGCGACTTTCTCTACGGACGCTTCGAGATGCGCGCGCGTCTGCCGGTGGGGCAGGGGCTGTGGCCGGCGTTCTGGATGCTTGCCACCGACCCGTCGATCTACGGGGTGTGGGCGGCGAGCGGTGAGATCGACATCATGGAGTCGATCGGCGGCAATCAGGTCTACGGCACGATTCACTACGGCGACACGGCGCCGGCGAACGTCTACTCAGGTACGTCGACGTTCGTTGCCGGTGCCACCAGCGGCTTCCACGTGTATGCCGTCGAGTGGGAGCCGACCGAGATCCGCTGGTACGTCGACGGCCAGCTCTACAGCACGAAGACCAGTTGGTTCTCGACCGGCGGGCCGTACCCGGCGCCCTTCGACGTGGACTTTCACCTCCTCCTGAATCTCGCCGTCGGCGGCAACTTTCCTGGCAACCCCGGCGGCAGCACCGTGTTCCCGCAAGACTACGTGATCGACTACGTGCGGGTGTATCAGGAACCAGCTCCAGATCCAGTCGAAGCGGCCAAGTGCGAATCGTCCAAGACCAAGGCGGCGGGCAAGCACGCCAAGTGCCGTGCCGACGCCTTCTCGAAAGCGATCAAGAAGTCCGCCGCCGTCGAAAACTTCAAGCTGGTCAAGTGTTCCCAAGAGATCAACGCGAAGTTCATGAAGGCCGAGGAAAACGCGGTCGGCTCGTGTCCGACGGAGGACGACGCGGCCGCGGTCGA
>JBGSSZ010000531.1:0-4489 GCA_041736785.1 Limnoglobus sp. | reverse complement strand
CGCCCAGTTCGGCACTGTCTTTGGCAGCACGGTCGGACTTGGCACTGCTTTCGATTACAATCAGGATGGCACAATCGATGGCAGCACCGACTTCGCGCAGTTCGGCAGCCGCTTCGGACGCACAATCTGACGCGGTGGCACCCCCCGACCGCAGCAACTTGCTGGTCGCGGGGTGAGGGCGTTGCCAAATGCCGCGACCTGCTGGCGATTCTCGAAGTGAGCCAGACCCATGTCGATATTGTCTTCGCGGTGGTCTTCGCACCCCTGCAGACCTGAACGCTTCACACCGTGGAAAAGTCAGTCCGCCCGTACGTCACGAGTGCCGTCTTGCCGATCGAGCATTGTAAACTTCTTGCCTCGCATCGCCTGATGGCACTTGAGGCAGGAGAGCGTCAACTCGTTGTAGGCGATCATCACACCATCAATGTTCTTCTCCTTCGCTTTGCTGGCAATTGTCTCAGCCGGTCGGCGAAGCAGTTCGACGTGGAACAAGTACTCCTTACCGGTGTAGGCTCGGAGAAAGTCGCTGACGTTGCTGACCATCACAATCTCCTCCCCGGCTGCCTGAATTTTCTTGAAGTCGTTCAAGGCGATGCCCTCCAGAATGCTCTGGCTGGCTTTCAGCTTCATCTGCATCGCTTCCTTGTAGCTCGGCAATTTCAGCAGATTCGGCTCCGGGACTTGGTCGTCGTTTTTCTTCTCGTTGCCCGGCGATACCGTAGGCGGCCCCCCGGTTGTCCGAGTGCAGACCCCCACCAGTATTAAACCCGATGCCGCCAGTAGCAGAAACCAATGGGACCGAGTCATAGCATCTCCTGTTGAGGTGATCCGAAGGGATCCAGGCCTTCGGATCGCTGGTCGTAACCCATTTATCGTATTACATGTAACGGACACTCGGCACAGGCGATTCTCCGAGGTTGGCGGGAATCCGTGGAAACGCTTTCGCCCAGCCGAACGGCGGAGGTTGCCTCGTCAATTTCAGTTCTGACCCCCTCCCTGGATTTGCAGTGAGGGAATGCGTGAGGGCTATATGCATGAAGTTCGTGGCCTGACCGCCGATAGCCCTGATGGCATTACGCCTGCGGCTGCACCCAGTGGAAGAAGCCAAGCTCCTCCAGCGAAACTCGCAGGCTGCGGATTTGCTGAGTCGTCGGGTTGGTGTTTGGTAGCCGGGCTGGGCCGACATCGACACCGAGGAAACCCATCACCGCCTTGGCTGCACCCATGTAGCCGTAGCCTGCCAGCATGTCGATGAGTTGGACCGAGTGGAATTGTTCGGCCCTCGCTGTTGCCAGATCGCCGCAATCGTGTGCCGCGATCAACCGGTTGTATATTGGTGCGGCGAAGTTGTAGCTGCTGCCGATGGCACCCGCACCGCCGAGCGTCAGTGCCGCCAGCAGGTACTCGTCCGTGCCCCACAGGATGTCGAACCGGCGTGTCTGGAGATGCAGGCACCTCTGGTAGGCCATCAGGTCGGTGTTGGTGAATTTGATGCCGGCCAGCGTCGGAATGCGGTCGACAGCGACGGCGAGGAAGTCGGCCATGGGGAACTGCACGCCGGTCATCACCGGGAAGTCGTAGAAGTAAAATGGCACCGCAGGTGCCGCCCCCGCGATGTCGGCACAGCACGCCACCAGAGCGTCGAGACTTTTGGGTTTGAAGTAGCTGGGGGCGATGGCCGCGATGGCGACGGCCCCGAGGCGTTGGGCGTCGGACGCCAGCGACCGGGCATCGGCCAGACAGTTCGAGCCGACATGGACAACAAACCGCAGGTCCGAGCCCCGTGCCACGTCCGCCCACCGCTGGGCTAACTGCAGCCGCTCCTCGACAGTCAGCGACTGACTCTCGCCCGTGCTGCCGCCGACGAAGCTCGTGCGCACCCCGGTGCCGAGCAGGTGTTCGGCTTGCTTTTCGACGACCCGAAGGTTGAGCGAGCCGTCCGCGTGGAACGGCGTGTGAGTGGCGGCGACGAGGCCGTGCAGCTTGATGTTCAACGGATGCTCTCCTGTGTGGCGAGGTCAGGGCGGGGTCGTATCAGCAGCACCAGCACGATCGACACGATGGCAGCGGCGGCGAAGAGGCTGAAGATCACGTTCAGGGGCACGCTCCGATCCCGGAGGATCCCGAATCCCCAATCGGCGAGCCCGCCGCAACTGATGCTGACGAAGTTCATGATGCCATATCCCGTGGCCCGCAGGTGGGGCCGCAAGATCTGCGACAGGATCGGCATGTTGTTGCAGTCGAAGAACCCCCAACCGAGGCCGAAGAGAATCAGTGCGGCGACGGCGACGCCCAGCGTGCCGGCATTGCCGACGCCGAAGATCGCCGGGACGATCAGGCTCATGCCGATGGCGCTGACGTAGATTCGCCCGCGCTCGTTGTGCCGGATCCAGCGGTCAGCCAGCCAACCGCCGAGGATGGCCCCGACGATGGCCGCGACCTGCCAGTAGACTGTGGCCGCGACCCCGGCTTGCCCCTGTCCAATGCCAAACTGCTGCTTGAGTATGGCTGGCATCCAGTCCCGCACGACCCACCCGGCCAACGCGGGCAGCGTGAAGTAGAGCATGAGCAGGTGGAACGAGCGGTTGGACAGCAATTCCCCGGCGGCACTGAGCGGCGACGTGGTCGCACGATCGGCGGCGGGTCTCGGGCTGTCCCGCAACAGCAGCAGCAACGGCAGCGCATAAACCATGCCGAAGACACCGCACACAACGAACGCAAATCGCCAGCCGAGGTCCGGTGCGTCGGCAACATAACCGCCAAACCCCCCGGCGATCACGCCGCAATAGATGGCGATCTGGTGCAGGCCGACGGCCCGAGAGCGGGTGTGACCGGTGTGATAGTCGGTGATGAGGGCGAGGGCGGCGGGGATGTAGAACGCCTCGCTGATGCCCATGAACGACCGCGCCCACAGGAGTTCGTTGTAGGTCGTCACCTGCCCGGTCCACCACGTCATCGCCGACCAGACAAACAGGCTGCCGCAGATGGTGAACCGCCGATTGAACCGATCCGCGATGTATCCACCGATGGGACTGAGGAAGGCGTACACCCACTTGAACTGACCCAGCATGAGTCCCCAATTCGCCTCGCTGCCGATGGTCGGGATGTCCCCCATCACGGAATACTTCATCGCCGCGAGCATCTGGCGGTCGAGGTAGTTCAGCATGGCGACCGGCATCAGGAGCATGACGATCAGCCATGCCATTCGAGACGCGGACGGTGCGGTGGTTGGCATGTCCGAGTTACTCATGCTTCGCAGGGTTGAATGTGGTCACGTCCGGCGAGCGCACACCGGGTCGCACCTCGCCGCTCGTGATGACCCACGCCTTCCTCCATGCCACGCATGGGACCGTCACACGCGGCGCGGCAACCTCACCTGCATCGAGCCACTTGTCGGTTTTCAAGTCGTAGCGAAGCACAGTCCTGCTGAAGCCAGGATGTTTGTCCGGAGCAACGAGGACTTGAGTGCCGTCGTCGCCACCAAGAACGAAGAAGCCCGAAACGTCAGTCGGTGCCGGCGACGGGGCAGCAGCGACCGGATGGGGCAAGTCGGCGACGCGATTCCAACCCTTCCCGGGGTCGTAGCGATAGGCGTCCTTGAGATACTTCCGCTCCGCTTGGCCTGCTTTGTTGGCGACGAGATCGACACCGCTCACGAGCCAGAATGCGCCGTCGAAAGCAGCGGCAACAGCGAGCATCCGCCCGCCGCCGGGGCACGCAACGATTGCCTCCCACTTCGGCCGCGTCGCAGACAGGTCGATCCGATAGACTGCCGCCGTCGTGGCCGTGGCATTCAGCTTCTCCTGACCTCCGACAATGTACAGTGTGTCGCCGACCAGGGCACCGCAAGCGTTGGCGAGTGACTTCGGTAGAGCGGGAAACTTGGTTGTCGCGAGCTTGCCGTTCTTCCACTCCAGCCGGAATGCGTCGGCATAGTGGCGTTCCCCATCGCTGCCACCGACGCAGACGACGCCGTTGCCATGCGTCACGCTCACGCCATAGCCGAGCGGCCGTGGCAAGCTGCCCGCGACCTGCCATTTCCCGTCTGGCTCTTCCAACACAAACACGCTGTCGTACCAGACCTTTTTGCCGCCGTCCCAGGGCTTCTTGCCGGGGAAGTTGGCACCGCCGGCGACGACGAGCGCTCCGTTGCTGATTCCTGCAAACGGCCCGGCGAACCCCTCGTTGTCCGGCAGGGAGGGCAATTCCGCTCCGAAACCGACGCTGTTGACAACAAGCATTGCTAACAGGCCCACCAAGCTTTCACGCATGGTTCATCGCCTTATTCGTTTCGAACCGATCAGGAACTCGTCAACGGTTCACAACGGGCGATGGCGGGCCAGAATATGTGCCACCGCGTCAGATTGTGCGTCCGAAGCGGCTGCCGAACTGCGCGAAGTCGGTGCTGCCATCGATTGTGCCATCCTGATTGTAATCGAAAGCAGTGCCAAGTCCGACCGTGCTGCCAAAGACAGTGCCGAACTGGGCG
>JBGSSZ010000262.1:0-8848 GCA_041736785.1 Limnoglobus sp. | reverse complement strand
CCCTACGACCGTGCCAAGGTGCTCAAGAAGACCGCCGACCTGATGCGTGAGCGGGCCGACGCCCTCGCCCGCACCATGACGCTCGAGCAGGGCAAACCGCTCGCTGAGGCCAAAGGGGAGATCCTGCATAGTGCGGATACGTTTGAATGGTTCGCCGAGGAGGGGAAGCGAGCCTACGGCCAGGTGATTCCGAACAGTGCCCCCGGCAAACGACATCTGACCATCAAGCACCCCGTCGGCGTGGTCGGGGCGATTGGACCGTGGAACTTTCCGACCACACTGCAGAGCCGCAAGATCGCGCCGGCATTGGCCGCGGGCTGCACGATCGTCTGCAAGCCCGCCAGCCAGACACCGCTGAGCCTGATTGGCCTCTTCGAGTGCCTGATCGATGCCGGGCTACCGCCGGGCGTAGCCAACCTCGTCATGGGCTCCGCCAGCGAGATCTCTGACGAGTTCATGGCTCACCCCTCGGTGCGGAAGATCAGCTTCACCGGCAGCACCGAGGTCGGCAAGAGCCTGATGCGGCAAGCCGCGGACCAGGTCAAGCGGCTGAGCCTGGAGCTTGGCGGCCATGCTCCGTTCATCGTCTTCCCCGACGCCGACCCCGAGGTGGTGGCGAAAGCCGCGGTCATGGGCAAGTTCCGCAACAATGGCCAGGTCTGCATCAGCCCGAGTCGGTTCTTCGTGCACGCGGACATCTCGAAGAAGTTCACCGAAGCTGCCGTCGAGTTTGCGAAGCAACTCAAGATGGGCAACGGGCTCGACGCCGCGACGGAGGTCGGCCCGATGTTCGAGAAGAAAGCGATGGCCAACACCGCAAACCTGATCGAAGACGCCAAGGCCAAAGGCGCGAAAATCCTCACCGGCGGCGGCGTGTCCAAGAAATTCGACCGCGGCTACTTCTTCGAGCCCACAGTCATCAACAGCCTCAGCGACGATGCCAGGGTGCTGACCGATGAGCCGTTTGCCCCGGTCATGCCAGTGCTCGATTTCAGCAAGCTCGACGAAGTGATCGCGAAAGCGAACGCCACCAAATACGGCCTCGCGGCGTATGTGTTTACCAACGATCTCACGGTCGCGTTCAAGATGGCCGAGGGACTGGAAGCCGGCATCATCGGCATCAATGATCCGGTCCCTGCCACGCCACAGTGCCCCTTCGGCGGCATGAAGGAGTCGGGCTTGGGGCGGGAGTTGGCCCACGAGGGACTGGAAGCCTATCTGGAGACAAAGTACCTGGCGATCAAGCTGAGGGATTGATGTATTAATTGATTTTCAATCTTGTTTGGAGGCTCTATGGCGGTCGACATGAAATGGAGTGATGCAATTGGCAAGGTGTTGGCCGAGTCACCGACGCCATTGCATTACAATGAAATCAAAGAGCGGATCGTTCGAGACGGCCTTAGAAAGAGCTTGGGTGCGACTCCTGCAGCTACAGTTAATGCGAATATATCATCATCAATCAAGAGAGACGGCGCAAATTCTCCATACATTCGAGTTGCAAAGGGCACATTTGCGCTGGCAAAATCACAAAAGGCAACTACGTCTGCCACCGTGGCAATGTTGACGCCATCTGTTCCCGAGTCAGAGGAGGCTGAGGAACAATATGATATTGTTACCTCGTTCGGCATGTTTTGGCGGCGTACCGCAGTCGAATGGTGTGCCACGCCAAAACTATTGGGCATGCAGGAAATTGGCTCCACACCCGTCGATTTCAATCGTCAGCTCGGAATTTACTTATTGTATGATGGCCGGGAAGTCATCTACATCGGCCGCAGCACAGACCGGCCATTGGGACGAAGGCTCTTTGAGCACACGAGTGATCGCCTCGCTGTGAGATGGGATCGGTTTTCGTGGTTCGGGCTACTGCCCGTAACAGAAACTGGATCCCTTGGAGTATTACCAGAAACGTACGTCGCCGCTACGATCATCCCTGCAATTGAGGCGATCCTCATTGAAGCACTCGAACCGCGTCAGAATCGCAAGCGCGGTGATGATCTGACAGCGGTGGAATACATTCAAAAGGAGGATCCCGAGATTCAAAAACGACGAGTCAAAGAAACTCTGGAACTAGCGATGAATAAGCTGTAATTCTTATAGTACAAGTAGCATTCCGTAAGATATGGAGAAATCTGCACCACCAGCCAGCATGCATGCGGCCTTCACAATGGTCAATCGGAACTTGCACGGTGTCCCTGTTGTGCTGTCGGCGATTTTTGACCTCGACCCGTAAACCCACAACATGCGTGCACTCCGTTTGGCGCGACGTTCCGAGCGACTACGACACAGACTTATGTCCAGGCAGTCGCAGGCTTCTCAGCATAGTTGCAGCTTGATAAGAATGGAACCATGATATACCGACATTTCATGCTGGGTTGGTTCTTCTGGCTGCTGAGCGCGACGGTGAGCGACGCGGCCGCTCCGAATATTGTGCTCATTTTTGCCGATGATCTGGGCTGGCGGGATGTCGCGTCCAACAGCGACGGTTTCATTGAGACGCCGAACCTCGACAAATTCCGTGCCCAGGGGATGTACTTCAATGCAGCCTATGCCGGGGCTGCCAATTGCGCTCCCAGCCGGGCGTGCTTGCTCACGGGTCAGTACACACCCCGCCACGGAGTCTACGCTGTCGGTGACACTGATCGCGGGCCGAAAGACAAGTTCCGCCTCGTCCCGATCCCCAACAGGCAGGAGTTGAGCCCGAAGGTCGTGACTGTGGCGGAAGAATTGAAGACGCTGGGCTACGCGACGGGTCACTTCGGCAAATGGCATCTCGGCAGCACCGCCGCAGGGACCGGGCCGAAGGATCAGGGATTCAACACCAGCCCAGCAGCGCTGATCCCGCCGTACGCCGGTGGCAAGGACAAGCCAGCCAATACCAGGACCGATCCCAAGAGCGCGTTCGCCATCACCCATGCGGCCTGCGAGTTCATCACGGCCAATCAGGATCGCCCGTTCTTCGCTTTTGTCTCCCATCACGCCATACACACGCCCCTGCAGGCGCGGCCCGAAACACTCGCCAAGTTCCGCAAGAAGGCAACAAGCCTCAAAGGGCCGCACGTCTCCGCACTCTACGCGGCCTGCACCTACGATCTGGATGACAGCGTCGGCGTGCTGCTGAAGAAGCTCAAAGACCTCGGGCTGGAGGACAACACGCTGGTCATTTTCACCAGCGACAACGGCGGCACACCGGCTTCGATCAATGAACCGCTGCGAGGTGCGAAAGGCGCGTACTATGAGGCGGGGATTCGCGAGCCGTTCTTCGCACGCTGGCCGGGAAAGATCCGCGCCGGCTCAGTCTGCGATGTTCCGATCATCAATCAAGATCTCCTTCCCACCTTCGTCGCGGCAGCAGGTGGTACGCCCGCGCCAACACTCGACGGCGAGAACCTGCTCCCGTTGCTCGAGGGGAAAAGTGCATTGAAAAGGGCGTCAATTTTCTGGCATTTCCCCGGCTATCTGGACCGGCCCGTGCCGCGGGGTCGCGATCCGGTTTTTCGCACGCGCCCCGTGACGGTGGTCCGCAGCGGCGACTGGAAGCTGCTGCTGTACCACGAAGAATGGCTACTTGACGGCGGCGCGGACAAACTGGCCACCAATCACGCCGTCGAACTTTACAACCTGCGGAAAGACATCGGCGAGCGCACGGATCTGGCACTGACCGAAACCACCAGACGAGATGAACTCCTCAAAGAGCTATTAGCGTGGACAAAGCGCACTGATGCTCAACTTGCCAGGGCCAAATGAATCTGGCAACTGATTTGAAACACGAGATCATTCGCTTGAAGAGAGACACATCGTGGCAAAAACTGTCTGGAAGAACGCGGCAGCCCGCGAGCGTTTGGAGGCATGGTTTGATCGATTCCGAGATGGCATCCCCGCTCCAGTTCAGAGCCGCGAGGTGCCGACTCGTTTCGGTCAAAGTCACGTCCTGATCGCGGGCCCGAATGGAGCGCCGCCTCTCGTTTGTCTGCATGCGATGAGGACCGGTTCGGCCCATCTCGTGTCTGAACTCGGTCCCCTGTTGCAGCGATTTCAGGTCATTGCCCCGGACCTTCCAGGCCAGTCGGTCCGTGGTCCGCAAGTTCGACTTCCGGTACGCGACAACTCCAACGCGTTGTGGCTCCTCGACATCCTCGATGGATTGAACCTGAAAACGGTTGACCTGTTTGGCGTCAGTTGGGGCGGCTTCGTCGCCCGACTGACCGCGTCAGCGGCTCCCGAGCGGGTTCGTCGACTCGCCATGCTTGTGCCGGCCGGCATCGCCAATGGTTCGCACTGGAAGGGCCTCACACGCATGGCCTACCCACTACTCCGCTACCGACTGCGGCGATCGCAAGGAAACCTCCGCCGGGTCCTCGATCCGCTGATGACCAATTTCGATCCTCACTGGGCCGCCTACATCGGCGATACCCTCCAAGACCAGCCGATGGACCTGCGGATCCCGCCAGTGGCGACTGACGCGGAGCTTCGGCGATTGACTATGCCGGTGCTGATCCTCGGAGCGTCCGACGATATTTCGTTCCCGGGTCGTGCCATGGTGGAGCGGGTCCGTAGTGTTCTTCCGAACGCTGACACGGAAGTAATCCCGGGTTGCAAGCACTGCCCACCGACGACCGAAGAATTCCGCAGGTGGCTTGCGGCGCGACTCACGGCTTTCCTGGCTCATGATTCGCCCTGACTCACTTCTTCAGGCACGAATCCACAAACTCATAGACCGCAGCGGTAGCGGGATTGTCGGGTTTGCCGAGGTCGGCGTTGATGCGGGTATGCGTCGTGTCTTTGGCACCATAACGGCGCACCGGAATCGCGGCGGCCTTCAAGGCGTTGGCCAATCGCTGAGCTTGAGCCGTCGTGTCGGGATGATCCGCAACGTGCAAGATCAGAAACGGCGGGATCGACTTGTCCTTGCCGATATGCGTCACCGCGGAGAAATCTTTGTGCTTTACCGGGTCGTTGCCGAACTTCTCGCGATGGCCAAACTTCGCCTGCGGCAGCCCATGAACGCGGCGGCGAGTCTCAGCCGTTTCGATGATCGCCGGCACATCAAAAGTGTCTCCATCCACCGGCACGCAGCCGCGCAGCACGGTCATCGGCACCGACTCCACCTGCAGGTAGCGGTGGTCTGTACAAAGAATCGCTGCGAGTTGGGCACCTGCCGAGTGACCCATGATAAAGAGCCGCTTCGGATCGCCGCCGTGCTTTTCGATGTTCGCGTGTACCCAGCCGACGGATTTTCCCACATCACGGATGATCGTACCCATGTCGACCGCAGGTAGCAATCGGTAGTTCATGGCCACGAAGACGAATCCCCGATCCATCCACGTCTGCGGCTTCAGTTGCACGTTGGCCTTGTCGCCGGTCTGCCATCCGCCGCCGTGGATCCAGATGATGACGGGCAACGCTGTTGCATCTTTGGGCGAATAGACGTCCAGCACCTGCCGCTCGTGGGCCGGGCTGGCGTAAGCAATGTCCCGCTTGATGTCCTGAGCAGTGACATTGAGGATCATCGCCGCGATCAGTAGCAGCGGGCTGGTCATTTTCATAGCCGCGTTCCATCCGGTGTGCTTCGATTCCATGATACGAAGCACGACCGCGTGGGAATGCTCAGAGTGTGGTGCCAAACCGGGCTCCTAACGCGGCGAAGTCGGTGCTGCCGTCGATGGTGCCGTCGTTATTGAAGTCGAATGCCAGGCCAGGTTGTGTAGTACCGAACACACTGCCGAACGCAGCGAAGTCGTTGGGGCCGTCGACGGTGCCATCGCCGTTAATGTCACCGAAGAGGCGGCGAAGAGCCGGATCGTTGAGGGTGCTGGTGTAGCCGAGCGACGCGATGGCGAGTTGCCAGCGGCCGTCGGCAAGAGAGCCATATTCCACGCCAGCGGTGGCACCAATTCCATTGGCGTTGTCGAACGTGAGTGTGAGGCTCGTGACCGGACCGCTCGCGGGTGTGAGCAAGATGCGGCCGTTGGCACCGGTCGCTGCCGTGGAGACGACCGTGCCCACGGTGCCGCCGACGGTGCGGGTCAGCGTGATCGTGCCAAGGTTGGCGACATCGACGGTGTTGGCGAAGGTCAACGTGATGGTCGTGAGCCGCGAGCGTTGTGCAGCACCGCTGTTGACCGTGAACGTCACCGGCGACACGGCAGTCACGAGACGCGATTGCGTGGCGGAGATGCCGCCATCGGGATCGTAGGCACGCCCGAAGACAGTCGTTGGTCCCACCGGAAACGTGAGCGTGACACCGTTCGTGTCAGTGGCTGTGGCATAGTCCGCGGCGAGGCCCGCGAGTGAGGTGGCAAAGCTGAAGCGAAGGTTCGGCAAATCGCCGACGGAGTCGATCACATTCGCGAGGCTGTAGAAGCTCGGCGTGCCGGCGAGCACCGACGACGGACCTGTCAGGCTGCTCGTCTCCGGGTTGACATTCGTCGCGGTGACGATCGCACTGTCGCTGGCGGAGAGCCCGGTGACGATATTGGTGACGGTGAATGTGGCGGTGAACGTGCCGTTGTTTGGCGGAATGAAGCTGACGCTGGAGCCCGAGGCGGTGAAGACGATTTCGCCGAGTGAGTTGGCGACGGACCAAGCCGTGGTGAAAGTGTCTGCCAACACGGCGGGATCGCGGAAGCTGCCGGTGAGTGTGAGCGGACTGATTTCATTGCCGGCGAGGTCGCTGCCGGCGTCAACCATCCGCGGCATGCGATTGCGGACCGTGAGCGGCAGCGCGACGATTGTGATACCGCCGTCGCCATCGTTGACTGTCGCCCGCAGCGTGTAAGGCCCGGAGAATGTCGGGGTCCAGGAGAAGAAGAAATTGCTGCCGCTGGCGCTCGCCACTGTCGTACCCGCGGCGTCGAGCACGGCCCAGGCGACGCTGATGGGGTAGTCCGCGGCGACATCGTCGATGAGCAGCGACCACGAGCCGAGTTCGTCTTCGAGGATCGAACTCGGTCCCGTCGGGCCCATCACAACCGGTGCGCGGTTGGCCACGGCGACGATCTTCGAAGTATTGACGACCTGACCGGTGGCGTTGTCCTGCACGGAGTAGGTCACGTTGTAATTGCCGTTGTCGGCGGGGGTGAAGCTGAAGTTCGGCCCGCTCCCGGAACCGGCGAATGCACCGAGCGGGCTCGTCGCGAGCCAGGACTGCGTGTGGGTATCGAGCACGCCAGCGTCGACGAACGTGCCGAAGAGCGCGATCGGATCGCCCTCGAAGTGCGTGCCGGTCGGTACGCTGATGTTCAGCGCCGTTGGCGGGGCATCAATCAACGTCACGCTAAAGACCCGCTCCACCGCGATGCCCTCGGCGTTGTCGTCGGTGACGCGCACTGTGTAGACGTACGGCAGGGTTTCCTCATTGGGATTGCTGGTGCTGAAGCTGGCCGCAGCGGGGCCGACGCCGCTGGCCACGAGCGCACGCGGCTCGCCGTTGCGGGCTTCGCGATACCATTCGTAACTCATCGATGCGAGATCGGCGGCGACATCGACGGCATCGGCCGTGAACGTGATCAACTGGCCTTCGGGCACCACCACGTTCACCGTGCCGGGGAGCACAGGCAACACGTTGCGGGCAAAGACCCGCACCGTGCTGTCGAGCGTCGTGATCCCGTTGCTGACGCTGACGGCGACGAGGTAGGTGCCGTTGTCGGGGACGGTGAAGTTGAACGTCGGCGTCGTGATCGGCGGGCCGCTCGGCAGGATCTGCGTCACGGTGCCATTGGGATTGCGCAGGAAGACAACCCACGAATAGGTGAACGGACCGGTGAAATTGCTGATCGTCGGCGTGAAGAGGATCGTACTGCCTTCGAGGGCAGACTGGTCCGGCCCGAGCGTGAGCCGCACCTGGTTGCCGTGATCGAGAGACACCTTGCGGGCACCCTCTTCGACTTCCGAATAGAGGTAGTCCTCGTTGGGGACGATGCCGCCGGGAAGGACTTGGAACGCGCCGTAGCCGCCGCCGGGGAGGTCGCGGAACTCCCAGACGCCGTTGACATCGGTGATGGTGCGGGGTTCGCCGGCGTCGAAGGTTTCGCTGTTGTTGACATCGAGGAAGATCTCGACGCCTTCGAGTGGGATGGAGCCGAAGAGCGGGACACCGACGACGCTGCGGCCAGTCAGTACCGCATCGGGGCTGAAGCGGCGGAGCAGGCCCCCGGCGATGCCACCATTGGCGGTGTTGTTCAGTGTTGCGGCGATCACCGTGCCGCCAAATACGGCGAGCACGGGGACTGTTGAAGAACTTGTGCCGGGCGTAGTCAGTGCCAGTTCGGGCCCGGTGGGCAGGCCTTCGTAGGTAAAGCGACGGAGATAGAGGCTGCCGAAGAAGTTCCAGTTCACGGCGAAGCTGCCATCGGCTGCGATCGCCACCGACGGCTGGCCAAAAGTGGTGATCCCACGCGGGCTAACCATGCGATCGCCGGTCAGGAAAGCATCGGCGGGCAATGCGGGATTGAACGCCGTGATGCGACGAGCGAAGAATGCGGCACCATTTCCGCTGCCGTTGTTCTTCCAGACCACGACGCCACTGCCATCGGCCGTGATCGCGTAGGCGGGATTGAAGCCTGAGGGGTTCGCGGCCACCGTGAGGATCGCAGGGGCGGAGGTGAGCGCGCTGCCCGCAGCGAAGCGACGGAGCAAGACCGTGCTTTCGGCCCACACCAGCGAGAGATGACCATTGGCATCAATGCCCGCGCTGGTGGTGCCGAGCGAAGCACTTGCCACGGCGACCTGCCCGGTGGCGTCGATCGCGGTACCGTCGGCATTGAAGCGGCGGGCCAGGATCTGCGTGGAGCCATTCTGCCAGGCCACGGCGAAGCGGCCATTGGCGGCGATTGTCGGCGAAGTCAACGTG
>JBGSSZ010000467.1:0-10956 GCA_041736785.1 Limnoglobus sp. | reverse complement strand
CGCGGCCGGGGGGAGCATCCCCGGCGACCGCGTGCCAGAGCCGTCCGAAGGCGCATACGTGGGGTTGGTCGGAACATAGCTGGGGTTCGACGCGGCCGGGGCCGACCGGGGGGCCGCGCCGCAAGAGCCGTTGCGGCAACTCGAATCGGACCGGCAACCGGTGACGGCGGCCGCGACGAGTATACCGGCGAGAATCAATCGGGACTTCTGGATCATCGGAACATCCTTTGTGCTTGGACCACTCCCGAGCCGTCCTGGCTCAAGAACCGCCGCCGGTCGCCCGACGTCAGTCGCCGGGGTAGTTATCGACCCGCCGAGGGTCGTGTCTGTGTGAGGCTCCATACACTCGACAAATTCCGGGACACCCGTTGTCACCACTCGGCATTGCTCACTTCTGCATCGAACGGCTCGTGAGAGTGGCCTTCTCCCGGTGCGCCCGGAGGAGTTTCTCGGTTTGGCGGAGAGTGGCCTCCATCTCGTCCGCCGTCTGATACCCCTGTGCCGTGTGGAGAATGGTGCCGTCCGGGGCGGCGAACACGAGAGTCGGAAATGCCTCCACCTTGAGTGCCCGCACCAGATCCCGGTTCCGCGAGGCGTCCATCTTCCCGGTCACGAACCCGCGTACGAGTGTGTCGGCGACCTCCCGATTCCGGAAGGTCGTCGCGTGCAATTTCACGCACCACGAGCAGTTTTCCGATCCGATGGACAGCACGATCGGGAGGTTCTTGTCGGTCGCGGCCTGCCGGACTCGGGCGTAGTCGGTCTCCCAGACGGTCGGTTCGTCGCCCGCGACCGCGGGACCACATCCGGCCGCGAGTGCCAGAATCGTCACCAGCACCGTTCGTCGAGAAGATTCCATGTTTCGAGTTCCCTAACCGGTCCGGCCCAGTTCGTCGGGATCGGGTCCGTGACCCGAAGTCCACGCACGGCTGCACTCGGAGCATCGTGTTGAGCACTATGCCGGTTCACCGAATTCGCTACTGTGAGGTGCATTACCGTCCCGCCAGTCGCGCCGACCATACGCCGGCGAATCCGGCGGAAGCGGCACAACTCGCACCACGAACGAACGCGATACCATCGGCGAGCGACAAGTCTGTGAGGTGGCTCACCGTTCCGAACGGGAACCTCGACCAAAATGAAAATAATTCACACCGCTTCGTGAGGAGTATCAGCGATGCCGCACCTGTCCCGATTTCTCATCCTGGTCAACCTGTTCTCCGGATCGGCTTTTGTCCGTGCGGCGGACCCGCCGGCCGAGCCGGCTGACATCATCCGCACTTTCGAGAAGGCATGGGTCGTGCCAAAAGGGTACATGCGACCGCTCGATGACACGGGGTGGAAGGCGCGGATGACGGCGTTCCAGAAGCTCGCCGCGATGGGCGAGAAGGCGATCCCGGCCCTGACGGACGCCTTGGCAAACGGCGAGCCGGAAACCCGCGTGTTCGCGGTCCAGGCTCTCGGCCTCATGGCAGACCCGACAGCGAAGCCCGCCCTCGATACCGCGTTGAAGGACAAGACCGCCGCCGTCCGGCTCTACGCCCTCGACGCCCTGAGCATGTTCGGCAAGCTCGCGCCGACCGAAGAGTTGAAGGCGATGAAAGAGAAAGACGCGAACCGGGACGTGAAGGCGCATGTCGGCTTCGCCCTGGACCGGGACGACAAACCAGACCCCGTGGCCCTGCGGAAACTGCTCGCCGGTTTCGACCTCGCAAAGATGAACACGGCGGTCGTGGGGAAGGCGGCACCGGAGTTCGAGTTGACCGACGCCAGCGGCAAGTCCTACAAGCTCGCCGACTTCAAGGGCAAGAAGGCCGTGGTTCTGGTGTTCGTGTACGGCGATACCTGACCCGTCTGCCACGGCCAACTCGCGCAGTTGCGCGACAAAGTTGCCGAGTTTGAGAAGCGGAACGTCCAACTCCTCGCCATCGACCCGCACGAGTCTCACCGCGTCCGCCACATGCTACGGGACGTGGGGACCAAGTCGGACGAGGTTCTCTACCCGGTCCTCGCCGACTCGGTGAACGCGGTCAGTGCTACCTACGGCGTGGCCTTCCAGATGGGCATCCACACCGAGTGGTCGAACCGCCCGGCGACGTTCCTGATCGACAAGGACGGGGTGATCCGGTACGAGAAGCGGGGGACGGCGTTCGGCGACCGTCCGAAGCCTGCCGACATCCTCGCCGAGATCGACAAACTCGGCGGCAAATGAGGGAGGAACGATGACGGCGAACCACATGCGAACACTGGCGGGACTGGCGGTGGTCCTAGTCGGCTGGGTCGCCCTCGTCCGCAACCCGAACGAAGCGAAGGACGAGCCGAAGAAGGATCAGCCCCCAGCCGCCCCGCGCGATGTGGTTGCGATCATCAACCGGGGCGGCTACGGTAACTGTCACGTCATCCCCGGTGTGCCGGGTGCGGACGGCGAGGTCGGTCCGATGAACCCTGAATCGAGTTGTGACCGCTTCGCCGAGCTTCCTGGACGGCTGTGCGAACCAAATCGGGTTCACCGGGTTCACAGTCAAAAATGACAACGAATCCCATGATCTATGCCTCTCACCTCGCACGGCAATAAAATCTTGTCGGAGGAGATGCCGATGCCAGGACCGAAAAGGCAGCCTATCGAAGAGCGGTTCGCCGGCTACCTCGTGCGGGGTGGCGAGGATGAGTGCTGGGGCTGGACGGGACCGAACACCAATAAAGGCCACCCGACGATCGGTAGCGGAGGCAAGGGTGCAGGTCAGGTATCGGCCCGGAAACTGGCGTACCGGCTGGCGTGTGGTGTTGAACCCGACCGCGAAGTTATGACCATTTGCGACACCACCAGTTGCCTTAACCCGCGCCATCTCGTGCTCGCGGGTGGCGAGAAGTCGAAAGCGACGGCCAGAAAGCGATTCGATTCGAGCGTTGCCAAAGCGGGGCCAGACGACTGCTGGAACTGGAAGCCGAAGCCCGGCGCGGCCGGGTACGGACGCCTCTCGATGGGGCGGGGGAAGAGTCCCGTCTACGCCCACAGAGTCGCATGGGAAGTCACTCACGGCGTTGTCCCCGACGGGCTATTCGTCCGCCAGCGGTGCGGTAGCCGGCTTTGCTGCAACCCGGCCCACCTGTTCCTCGCGTTGAACGCGGTGGATACACCCGAGGCGTCAGCAACCGCCGTCAGTCAGTGGTTACTTTCCCGCACCTGACCCGCCGTTCGGTTTCCGCTTCTTGCCCTGCCGGCGCTGAGCCGTCTTCCTGTCCGGCCGGTAGCCCGTCTTCGGCGGTTCGGCCCCGCGCTCACCAGGCTTCTCGCCCTTCGAGGGGTTGGCCACCGTGTGGTAGTGGTCGCCCTGCACAGCCTCGTTGGCCTGCCTGCGGCGAGCCTCCAGAGCTTCTTTGGGCGGCTGGGCGGGGATCAGGCAGTCGCACCCGCTCCCGATCAGGTCTTGCCGTCCCGCTTCGATCAGGGCTTCCCGCACCGTGAAGTAGTTCGCCGGCTTGAAGAACTGCATCAATGCCCGCTGCATCTTGCGGTCCCGCATACCTTTAGCGACTTTCACGGGCTTCTTGGTAAAGGGATCAATCCCAGTGTAGAAAAGACATGTGGCGATGTCGAACGGGGCAGGGATGAAATCTTGCACCTGATCGGGGCGATAGCCATTTTGCTTCAGATAAAGTGCCAGATCGATCATGGCATACACATCGCTAGCAGGGTGGCTGGCGATGAAATATGGAACGAGTTGCTGCCTGGGCTTCCCGGCTTTCTTCGACGCCGCACGGAACTGGTCCGCGAAGCCGCCGAAATTGTCGATGCTCGGCTTCTTCATCGTTTCGAGCACTTTCGGGCTCGTGTGCTCCGGAGCCACCTTCAGCCGACCGCCGGTATGATGGGCGGCGAGTTCCTCGATATATTCCGGCGAGAGTTGGGCCAGGTCCATGCGGATGCCGCTCGCGACAAAGACTTTCTTAATGCCGTCCACCTCGCGGACCGTCTTCATGAGATTGATAATTGGTCCATGATCGGTACCGAGCAATTTGCAGATAGTGGGATGCACGCAGGAGAGGCGTTTGCATTTGGCCTCGACCTCCGGCCGCGTGCATTTCATGGTATACATATTCGCGGTGGCACCACCGATGTCGGAGATCACTCCCTTGAACTCCGGGTCGCTGGCGATTTTCTCGGCCTCGCGGCGGATCGAATCCTGCGAGCGGCTCTGGACAATCCGCCCCTGATGGGCGGTGATCGAGCAGAATGTGCAGCCTCCGAAGCAACCGCGGAGGACAGTGATCGAATCCTTGATCATCTCATACGCCGGGATCGGCTCCGTGTACATCGGATGCGGCCGCCGCGTATAAGGCATGTCGTAGACATCATCAATCTTCGATTCGTCGAGCGGCAGGCAGGGCGGATTCTGAACCACCGCCTGACGATCATGGAATTGAATCAAGGTTTTGGCATTGTGCGGATTCGTGTTGATATGAATGATCCGCGTCGCTTCGGCGAACTTGCCTTTGTCTGATTTGACCTCTTCGAGGCTGGGGATCATCTCTTCATTCCGCATTCCGCGATCCGCAATCCGCATTTCTGCTGATTCCTTCGCGCCGAGTGCATAGGCCACGCCGCGCAGGTTGCGCAGTTCCTTGACAGTCTGCCCAGCCTGCAACCGCTTCGCAATCTCGACGATCGTCTCCTCGCCCATGCCGTAAGCCACGAGATCCGCTTTGGAGTCGAGCAGGATCGACCGCTTCACAGTGTCAGACCAGTAGTCGTAGTGGGCGAGCCTCCGCAGGCTGGCTTCGACACCGCCGGCGATCACCGGCACACCGGGAAAGGCTTCACGGCAGCGCTGCGAATAGACAAGCGTCGCCCGGTCGGGCCGTAGTCCGATGCGACCACCGGGGCTGTAGGCGTCGTCGTTGCGGACCTTGCGGCTGGCGGTGTAGTGGTTGATGAGCGAGTCCATGTTGCCGGCACTGACGGCGTAAAAGAGTCGCGGTTTCCCGAACTGCCGCCAGGCGTCGCATGTCTTCCAGTCCGGTTGGCTGAGGATCGCGACGCGGAACCCGGCGCGTTCGAGCACGCGGTGCAGGATCGCCATCGCAAACGACGGATGATCCACATAGGCATCGCCTGTGACGAATACGACATCGACCGCATCCCAGCCGCGGGCGTGCATCTCCGCCGCGGAGGCCGGCGCGTGCGGACTCGCGTGAGTTTCGTGCCAGAGATCGAGGGTGAGCTTGGCCATGAACGGGTATTTTACCGCGTGCGTCTGCGGATGCACCAAGAAAGGAAATTAAGTTTCCACCGTCCGGCAGGCTCGCGTGGCATAGACCCGCGAGGCGACATCATCCTTCAGTGTCAGCGAGATGCGGAAGTTCTCCTCGCCGGCGTCGGTGGGGTAGTCCCGCGTCAGGCAGGCCCGGCACAATCGCTCCGGTGGCAGGCCGATACAACGGGCGACGGCGTCGAGCGGCAAGTAGGCCAAGCTGTCCGCACCCAAGTCGCGGGCCATGTTCGCCTCTTCGTCGAGCGTCGGAGCCAGGCCCGCCATTTGCCTCGGGGCGTACAACTGACCGACATTCGCCATATCGATGCCGTAGAAGCACGGCGCGATGATCGGCGGGCAGGCCACACGGACGTGGATCTCCTTCGCACCGCCCTGATCGCGCACGTAGCTGAGCAGTGTCTTGAGCGTGGTGCTGCGGACGATGCTGTCTTCGACGAGGATGACTTTCTTGCCGGCGAGCACTTCGCGCAGCGGGGTGAACTTGAGCCGCACCTTGTCCGCGCGGTTGCCGCCTTCGATAAACGTGCGGCCGACGTAGCGATTTCGGATCAACCCCTCGACGGCGGGCAGACCCAGCGCATACGCCATCGCATCCGCAGCAGCCTTACCCGTGTCGGGCACCGGCACCACGATCGTGTCCGCCGCGTCGAGCGGAAGCAGCTTGCGGGCCTGCTCCTGTGCCGCCAGTTCCTGTCCGAGCCGCGAGCGACTCAAATAGACACTGCGATCGTCCAGCGTGCTGGCCACGTTGGCAAAGTAGATCCACTCAAAGAAGCAGTGTGCGGTTTTGTGGCTCTCGGCGAAGCGGTGAATACTGAATTCACCGTCGCGGATCAGGACCATCTCGCCGGGTTGGAGCGTCTTGATCTCCTTGCAGCCGAGGTTCTGCAGGGGCACGCTCTCACTGGCGGCGGCGAAGATGCGTCCGTCGAACGAATAGCAGAGCGGTCGCAAGCCGAGCGGATCGCGGGCCACGACCATGTCGCCGTCGGCGTTCAAAAACACGATGTTGTAGGCACCGTCGAAAAGCTGGCTGAGGTTGCGGAACACGGCGACGAGGTCGGGGCGCTCGTCGATGCCTTGAAGCTCCCGGGCGAGGTAGTGGAGGATCACTTCGGTGTCGTTGTCGTCGCGGACGATGTGATAATCGGGATGCCGCACCAGCAGGTCGTCGTGGAGTTGGCGGTAGTTCGCGAGTTGACCGTTGAAGGCGAAGCTGAACCACTTGGCCCGGCGGCTGTGCTTGCGCTCGAAGGGCTGTGCGTATTCGCGGCCATCCTGCCCGCTCGTGGCGTAGCGGACATGACCGATCACGGCGCGACCACCGAACTCCTCCAGGATGTCTTCGTGCTTGTTGGCCCGGCTCATGCGGAAGGCTTCCGACACGGTGCCGAGTGCTTTGAAGGTGTCGACAAGCTTGCCGCGGCCGGGTTTGTAGCTGCTGATACCAGCGGCGAGTTGCCCGCGATTCTGCAGGTCGAGCAGCATCCGCGGCATGTGGCGACCGACCTGATCGGGGTCGCCTTTGAAGATGGAGGAGGGCTGATCGTTGCCGAGGTCGTAGATCGCCGCCACGCCGCATTCGTGCTTCAATTCATCCATGACGCGGCCTCGGGGAATCAGTGCGCTGACGGTGCTATTGTAGTGTCGAAATCCGCGTCGGCGGTTTTCTCTTATAATCAGGTCATGGAACCGACTGACACGCCGAGCCAGGCTCATCTTGAGACTTTCCCCAACCCGGCTCCCGGCCGCGTGTACACCATTGAAATCGTCTGCCCCGAATTCACCAGCGTCTGCCCCAAGACCGGCCAGCCCGACTTCGGCACCATCACCTACGTCTACACGCCAAACGCTGTCTGCGTGGAACTGAAAAGCCTGAAGCTCTACCTGCAGCGCTTCCGCAACCAGGGCATTTTCTACGAGGCCGTCACCAACAAGCTCCTCGACGATTTCGTCGCGGCGATCAGCCCCCGCGACGTGACGATCACCAGCGAGTGGACTCCCCGCGGCGGCGTCAGCACCAACATCACTGTCCAGTACAGTGATGATGACATCCCGTACTGAACCCCATGTCCACCACCGCACACCGCGTCGAACTGCTGCAATCGCTGGTCCCGGGCGAACTGCTCATTCACGAGATCTACCGTAGCATCCAGGGTGAGTCGTCGTACGCCGGGCTGCCGTGCGTGTTTGTACGGACGTCTCAGTGCGACTACCGCTGTACGTGGTGCGACACGCCGCACGCGTTCACCCAGGGCACACGCATGCGGCGGATCGCCGTGCTGACGCGAGTGCTCAGCTGCGACACACCGCTGGTGGAGATCACCGGTGGCGAACCGCTGCTGCAGAGCGAGGTGCTGCCACTGATGAAGGACCTCGCCGACGCCGGCAAAACGGTCCTGCTCGAGACACACGGCGGCATCGACGTCGGCCCCGTGGACCGCCGCGTCCACATCATCATGGATCTCAAGTGCCCGGACAGTGGCGAATGCGAGCGGAATCAGTTCAGCAACTTGAAGAAACTGAAGGGCAGCGATGAGATCAAGTTCGTGATCGCCAGCCGCCGCGACTGGGACTGGGCTCTCGCGACGATGATGGAGCACAATCTCAGCCAGCGGTTTCAAGTCCTCGTCAGCGGTGTGTTCGGCGATCTGAAAGCCAGCGACCTCGCGGACTGGGTTCTGGCCAGTCGGCTCAGCGTGCGTTTTCAACTGCAGTTGCACAAGCACATCTGGGATCCGAAAGCCCGCGGCGTGTAGTGCTGCTGCACCGCAAGGCGAGCATGGTCCTCGACCGCCTGGCGGAATGTCCGTCACGATCGCCGCCCTCGGCTGTGACGGCCCGCCGTCGCCATCCTCGAAGGCTGGCTCGAACGCCATCAATCACGACTGCCGAACACCAGTGCGACGCCTGCGGCACAATGACTGTCACTCTCCGGGAGAGTGCCAGTAACCTCACGCACCCTCTCTCCAGAATTCTCCACAATTCGGCAATCGAGCCGGAACCATGCCTGAGCCCTAATTGTGAATGTCCCCTTTTCCCCTTCCCCCTTTTCCCCGTCCTCCCCTATTCCCCTTCCCCTTTTCCCCTTTCGTCGACGACGAGCACACCCTCGGGATCGCCGAGGTGCTCGCTGACATAGCGGACCAGTTCGTCGCGGACCGCATCGGGGTTCCAAGACGCACGGCCGAGCAGGTGCTGCACGGCGTAGGGGTTGGCATCCCCGAGGCGTTCAGCCATCTGCCAGCCGTTCTTGCGTTCGACATCGCTGAGCAGGGTCCGCAGATAGCCGAGCGCCCGCTGCCGCGGCTCGATCCGGGGAAAGTGCGGAGCCAGCCGTTCGCCGACCCGGTCCAGTTCCCGCGACCAGTCCCGAAGCGTCGCCGCCGTGTGCCGTCCTGACATGACTAACCCTCGCCAAGATCCGTGGCGAGGGCTAGTTTAGGAATTGCAGCTGTAGGACTAAGCTAAATCAAATACGACAAGGCTTGCTTTCAGGAGCATTGAGATTCTAATGAATATTTATGAGCTTTCACAAATTGTAGACAACCCTTTATTCGAGGGACTTGCACTGCTTGACGGTGCGGAAGTCTTCGATACATGGCCCAAAGATTGGCGGATAAACTACAAAACATGGGAGCCCTTCAGTCTCAAAGCAACGTGGATGCCTTTACAGGTCTATGGTAAAGTCCGCAAACATAATGATTTCCCGTGCATCAACTTAGTAACTCCGGCTTTCAGTCAACGCGCTGTGGATTTTTTGAGAGATATGCTGGAACCCAACGGTGAATTGCTTCCAGTTCGCCATAAGATCGGTACCTACTATTTTTATAACTGTCGTAAAATGATGAACTGTGTCGACTTATCGAAGTCAGAAGTGACTAAGCTCAAGGACGGCGGCGTCGTGACAAGTACGGATCGCTTGGTTTTTTTGGATGACTTGTTAGACGATCTCACCGTTTTCAAAGTCCGTACGCAACTCCTGGAAACATTCTGCACACAAACATTCGTGGATCGCGTTAATGCTGCCAGCCTGCAGGGTTTTGCTTTTATTCCTATTTGGCCACTTCCGTCGGGCGTCACGTTTAACGATGAAAGGCACCGAGTCAGCAAGGCTTTCTCGAAATGGAAACCCAAAGATTTTCCGGATGTCGACGTTAAAGAAAATACTGTTGTGATTCGATTGTACTGCGAAGGCAAGAAACCCTCTGCGGCAGAGAAGAAAGCCGCAGAAGCCATCGAAAAGCATCTGGATAATCTTCTGTATGATCCGAACCAATCCACGCCCGAGAGTTTGTTCGGCGATCTGGAAGGTATGGAATTCGTGGACGGGGAATACCGCCTCTTCTTTTCGACCCCTGACTGCGATCGCCTCGTGGCTAAGATGATGCCCGAGCTTCGCACCTTGGCCTGGCCTGGGCTTTTCCATGTCATCAAGCGCCGTGGAACCTACGTCGACGAGACTGCCAACGGAGAGTACGTCCCAATTGTTTGATGAATCGAGAGCATCTAAACGTGTTGGTTTGGCGTGTCAAGTGCCCCTATAACTGAGGCAAAGAAAAGGGGACATTCACCTACCTGCCCCGTGAATGCCCCTTTTTCTTCGCCCCTTTTCGTGTTAAATAGCAATCAATATATTAATTCAACTTTCGACATTGTTTCGGTATCGTCTTCATCCATCTTGAACACAGTAAAATCGTGTTGCGATCGCAAGGCCTTAACCGCAGAAATGGCCGGCTGTTTCCGATATGTGCCATAAATAGCTTGAGAATAATAGACAGCATGCAAGCCATATTTCTCATCGTAAGTTGGCTGGTCCATTTGAGACAGGATCGCTGCTAGATCATCGAAGAATGTTGAACGTATGGTAATTTCCGGCCTTTTTGCGGCAGACGAGTCACTGCGATTATGTGGATATGCAATGGTGTATCCATCAGTGATCCACATCTCAAAATATAATCTGCTCCAATCGCGTGCTGGTCGACATTGCTCGACTAGATCCAATAAAGACTTCCAAATGCCTGGCATGTCAAGCATCAAGGCACTCTCAGTTTTAGCGTCGGAGCGAATGATGTAAGAACTCGATGCATGCGTATCTTTTTCTATGGCAAACATGGTCACCCTCAATAGTTAATAACTGTGATGGCTATCGCAGCTTTCTTGTGAGAGCAAAAAGGGGGCTTTCACGGGACATTCACATTTTTGGCTCTTCGCGTCCTATGGTGGGTGAATTTGCCCCCATTTCGTCGATTTGTGCCGTGATTACCAGTCATTATTGACTTTTCACCGGCCTCTTTTTCGGCCATGATCACAGTATGGCTCCCGCACACTCCCTCCTCGACCTCTACCGCTTCCCCGGTTTCGTGCCGCAAACGCAAGTCGAACCTCACTCCGCCGATCCACACAGCGTCGTCGTGACACTCCACAGCCGCCCCCAAAAAGAGTCTGCGGCACCTGCGGCCAGCCGTCGAAGCAAATCCACGACACTCGCTGGCGGCATGTCCGCGATCTCTCCTGCGGCGACCGCCATGTCTGGCTGCTCTTCCCGATCCGCCGCCTCGCCTGCCTGCGGTGCGGCGGCGTGAAGACCGAAGGCCTCGACTGGCTCGCACGCAATCCGTTCTGCACGGCGCGGTTCGCCCGGCATGTCGGACGCCGCTGCCGTTCATCGCCGCTCTCGGAAGTC
>JBGSSZ010000458.1:0-14300 GCA_041736785.1 Limnoglobus sp. | reverse complement strand
CACTCCGGGAAAAGACCGAGGATGCAATCGGGCGAATGCCGCCATGCACCAAACACGCGCCGGATCGCGGGTAGGCCAATCTCCTGTCGAAGCTCGTTCACGGTCGCCGCCAGCAGCGGATCGAGCACGAGTCGGTCGCCGACCCAGTAATAACCCCGCACCACTGCTCGCGGCCACCACCACTTCGGCGTCAGCCCCGGAAACTGCGGCGGGTCACTGACGCTCGGAATCCCCATCGGCTGCAGATGCACCGTCACGCCCGGCACGCGGAACTTCTCCTGCACTAGGCGTGCGGCCAGCGAGAGCGTCCCACCGACAATCACCGCGTCCGGGCGCGCCGCCTCGGCTGCAAGATGTTCGTAGCTCTGCCGCAGCATTCGGCGAAACGTCTCACCTCCGAAGAGCACACGCATCGATCGCGTCGGGTGCCAGAGGTTCGGATCGCGGGTCATCGTCTGGAAATCGTCTTCGGTGCCCAAGCCGTGGAACTGGAACCCCGCCGTGCGGGCGAGGCTCTCGAAGTGAACCGAAGTGACCATCGCAATGCTATGCCCGCGGGCCTGCAGGGCCAGACCGATGGCGAGATACGGATGGACGTCGCCGTGACTGCCCGACGGTGAGAGCACGAAGTGGGCCATGGTCAGCGCTTCCGGGCGATGGTGAGCCCGTCGGCAAAGGGCAGGAAGCACAAGTCGATGCGGTCGTCGGTGGACAGCTTCGCGTTCAGCGTGCGGATCGCCACTGTTGACGATTCCATGTTCGTCGCTTCCGCGGGGCGCCCGTCCCAGAGTGTGTTGTCGATCAGCACAAGCCCGCCGGTGCGGACGAGCCCAAGACATGCCTCGTAGTATGCGAGCACGTTGTCCTTGTCGGCGTCGATGAAGGCCATGTCGAACCCCGTCGGCAAAGTTTTCAGCGTCTCGAGTGCGGGTGCCAGCTTCAATTCGATGCGGTCGGCCACACCGGCTTTCGCCCAGTGCTTTTTCGCGATTGCGGTGAATGGCTCACTCACATCGCACGTCGTCACCCGCACATCGGGTGATGCCAGTGCCAGCCAGAGTGCTCCGTAACCGGTGAAGGTGCCGATTTCGAGCACACGCTTCGCACCGGTGAGCTTCACGAGCAAATCGAGGAGCGGCCCCTGCTCGGGTGCGGTCTGCCATTCGCCATCGGGGAGTTTCGCGGTCTCGTCGCGAAGCTCGCGGCAGGACGCCGGCTCCCGCAGACCCACCTGCAGGACGTAGTCGTACAGTTCATCGGTCATCGCAGTCGGTCGCAAATGGCTTGTCATTCCGCTCTGCCTCTTCCATAAACTGATGGCATCGTTTTGATACCGAAATCCGAACACCCAACAGCAAAAACATCATCATGCAACTCGGCTTCGTCTCCGCGATTCTGCCCGATCTGACGCTGGAGGAGGTGCTCGCCTTCGCCGCCGACGAGGGGTTTGCCTGGGTCGAGCTGATGTGCTGGCCGCCGGGACGTGCGGATCGCCGTTACGCGGGGGTGACGCACCTCGACGTGAGCGATTTCACGGCGGAACAGGCGGAGCGCGTCCGCGATCTCGTGCACATCCACTCCGTCGGGATCTCCGGCCTCGGCTACTACCCGAATCCGCTCCATCCCGACGCGGCTCACCGTGACACAGTGATGGAGCATCTCAAGAAACTGATCCGTGCGGCCCCGATGATCGGCGTGAAGACCGTGAACACGTTCATTGGTCGCGATCCGTTCAAGACCATCGCCGCGAACTTCGAGCTGGTGAAGGAGTACTGGCCCGCAGTCGTGAGCGAAGCGAAAAAAGCCGGCGTACAGATCGGCATCGAGCACTGCCCGATGCTCTTCAGCGACGACGAATGGCCCGGCGGGACCAATCTGCCCATCAGCCCCAGCAGCTGGCGGACCTTGTTCGAGATCTTCCCCGACACGCTCGGCCTGAACTTCGACCCGTCGCACCTGATCTGGCAGCGGATCGACGCGGCCCGGGCCATTCGCGAATTCGGCCCGAAAATCGTGCACGTCCACGCCAAAGATGAGCGTATCGACCACGATAAGCTGCACAATGATGGCGTTTCCGGCCTCGACTGGCACGAGCCCAAGCTCCCCGGTCTCGGCGATGTCCACTGGGGCAGTTTCTTCGCCGCCCTCACCGATGCCGGGTACCACGGACCGGTCTGCATCGAGGTGGAGGACCGTGCCTACGAAAGCAGCCTCGCCGACCGCAAACGGGCTCTGCGGCAGAGCCGAAAGTTCCTCGAACAGTTCGTGGGGTGAGGCGGCGCGCGGAATTCTTTCGTGTGCCGGGCTTGCCGCGATTCCAGCGGCGCGTAAAGTATTGAGTCCCTGTTGGGTGCGAGCAATGAAAGTCCGAGCGTCAGTCAAGAAAATCTGCGGCAAATGCAAGCTGATCAAGCGCAAGGGCGTCGTGCGCGTCATCTGCGAAGATCCCCGTCACAAGCAACGGCAAGGGTAACAGCACATGCCCCGTATTCAAGGCGTCGATATCCCGGCCGATAAGCCTACGCACATCAGCCTCCGCTACCTCAAGGGGATCGGCCCCATGACGAGCTTGGAGCTGTGTGCGAAGTGCAATCTGGATCCCCAGCGTCGGGCCAAAGAACTCTCCGACGACGACATCGCCCGGCTCGCGACTACGATCGAGCGAGATTACCTCGTCGAGGGTGCCCTCCGCCGGTTCGATGGCGGCAACATCCAGCGGCTCAAGGAAATCAAGAGCTACCGCGGCGAACGGCATCGCAAGAATCTGCCGGTCCGCGGCCAGCGCTCCAAGACCAATGCACGCACCCGCAAGGGCGTCCGCCGCACCGTAGCGGGTAAGAAAGGCGTCAAGGACAAGTAAACCATGGCTAAGAGCAAGAAGAAGAAAGTCCGCCGCAACGTCAGCCGCGGCGTCGCTCATATCCAGAGCACCTTCAACAACACGATCGTGTCCATCACCGACACGAACGGCGATGTGCTGGTCAGCGCCAGCGGTGGGATGGTCGGCTTCAAGGGCAGCCGCAAGAGCACGCCCTTCGCCGCCCAGCGAGCCGCGGAAGAATGTGCTCAGAAGGCCCAGAAGTTCGGTCTCAAAGAGATCGAAGTCCGCGTCAAGGGCCCCGGTGCCGGTCGCGAAAGTGCCGTCACGAGCCTGCAGCAGAACGGCCTGAACGTGAAGGCGATTGAAGACGTGACGCCGATGCCGCACAACGGTTGCCGCCCGCCGAAGAAACGGCGAGTCTAAGACACTGTCTCACCCAATGGTGAGATTGATCCTCGTTTTCGCAGAAGTTGCTTCAGCCTGCCGTCAGTGGAGTCGCTGTAGCACTTGCGAAAACGGAAGCCATCGCGACCCAGGGGTTCGTCGGCTTCGCAGAATTGACCCCTGTACTCCGCTGACACGTTCACGGTCCCTCCACGCACATGGCACGTTACACCGATCCCGCCTGCAAGCGCTGTCGTCGCGAGCAGACGAAGCTTTATCTCAAGGGCCTGCGCTGCTTCAGCCCGAAATGCCCGATCGATCGCGAAGCCCCGCCGCCCGGTATGCACGGCACCCGCCGCAGCAAAACCAGCGAATACGGCATGCGTCTCCGCGAGAAGCAGAAGCTGAAATTCTTCTACGGTGTGTTGGAAGCTCAGTTCCGCCGCTACTTCGAGCTCGCCACCCGCACCAAGGGCAACACCGGCGAGGCACTGCTCTCCCTGCTCGAGCGTCGCCTCGACAATGTGATCCACCGCCTGGGTTTCGCGGTCAACCGAAAAGCCGCCCGACAGATGGTCGCTCACGGCCACGTCACGATCAACGGCCACAAGTGCGACATCCCGAGCGTGATTGTCAAGCCCGGCGACCGCATCAAGTGCAAGCCCGCCAAGCGAAGCCTCGAAATGACCCGGCTCGCACTCCAAAGCGCCGGCGGTGAGCCGGTTCCCGATTACCTGCAGCGTGTGAATGTGGAGGATCCGGAAGGCACGATGATCCGCATCCCCAGCCGCCAGGACGTCGACCCCCGCATCAGCGAAATCCGCGAGCAACTGATTATCGAAATCGTCACGCGGTAACTGTTCGAGGGCACGATGGCCATCTTCGAGTGGTATGCGAGTCTGAGTCCGGTTTTCCGATTCGGCGTTGCATTGCTCTTCATCGCGATCTCAACGGTTCTGTGGTTCACTGGGACGTTCTGGCCTTGGGGTTGGGGGGCGGGCATCGTATTGTTGTGCTTTGCCTTTCCGAGCCGGGCCGAACAAAAAGGCTATCACGACTTTTGACGTGGCGACTGGTTTGACGTTCTGCTAAGTGTTTAAAACTGCACCCTCCCCGCGAAGGATGGCGTGTTTCCTTAGTTCCTGACTGTCGGCGCTTGCTGGGCTTTGGACTCTCCCGGACATCGCAACCCGGGCCCGAAGCGGAAAGCTGCTCCCGATCGTTCATGGAGGTTTTCTCATGCGTATTCGCTGGCGCGGGCTCGAATTGCCCACACGCGTCGCCTCCGAGCGAGGCTCCCTCACCGACACTTATGCCAAGTTCCACGCCGAGCCCTTCGAGCGCGGCTTCGGCATGACCGTCGGCAACAGTTTGCGCCGCATCCTGCTCTCCTCGCTCGAAGGCTCTGCCGTCGCACGGGTCAAGATCCAGGGCGTGCAGCACGAAGTCAGCACCATCCCCGGCGTGGTCGAAGATGTCACCGACATCATCCTCAACATCAAAGCCCTGGTGGTGAAGAACACCTCGGATATGCCCAAGACGATCCGCATCGAGCGGCACGAAAAGGGCGTTGTCCGGGCCGCGGACATCCAGCACGACGAGAGCGTGCAGATTCTCAATCCCGAGCACCACATCGCGACGATGACCGACGATGTGCCGTTTGTGATCGAGATGGTGGTGGAGAACGGCCGCGGCTACAAGACCGCGGATGAAAACGCCGGGAAGGAACGCGAGATCGGTGTCATCCCTGTCGACAGTTCCTACAGCCCCGTCGTGCGAGTGAAGTACGACATCGAAGAGACCCGCGTCGGTCAGCGCACCAACTACGACAAGCTCGTGGTCGAAATCTGGACCAACGGCACGATCAGCCCGCAGATGGCGATCGTCGAATCCGCCAAGATTCTCCGCAAACACCTGAACCCGTTTGTTCAGTACAGCGAGCCAGGCCCGGAAATCCAGCTCGATGATCCGATCGAGATCGGTGCCGCAGCCCCTGCCGGTGTGGACACCGAGCTTGAGCGCAAGCTCAGCATGAGCCTCGCCGAACTCGAACTCTCGGTGCGGGCCACGAACTGCCTCGAAAGCGAAGGCATCACGACGGTCCGCGATCTGGTCATCCGTGGCGAAGACGAGCTTCTCGAAGTGCGGAACTTCGGCGAAACCACACTCAAGGAAGTGACTGCAAAGCTGAAAGAACGCAACCTGCATCTCGGGATGAAGATCCCGGCACGGCGTTGATTCAACGAGCCGGAAGCGTCAACGACGGTTTTTCACAGACCCTCGCTAACGCTTCCGGCTCGTCTCAAAGCCCCGACTACCTTGGCACGGGTTTGGGGATCCACTCACTGGGGAAACACCCATGCGCCATCGCAACAAAGGCCGCACGCTCGGCCGCAACACCTCGCACCGCATTGCACTCTTCCGCAATCTGTGCCGGGCCATCATCACGCACGAATCGATCAAGACGACGGTTCCCAAAGCGAAGGAAATCCGCCCGATCATCGAGAAGCTGGTCACGCTGGCCAAGAATGCGGCTCTGCTGCAGGACCAGGCAGCGTCCGCCGGGGTTGATGAAGCAACCAAGCTCAAGGCCAGGGCGCTGCACCTGCGGCGACTGGCGATGGCCAAGCTCGGACCGACCCACGGTACTGGGATCTACGCCAAAGACGGCACGCCGAGCGAAGACCCCACGCAGGACACGGTCCTCAAGAAGCTCTTCAACGTGATCGGCCCGCGTTTCAAGACCCGGCCCGGCGGTTACACGCGCATCCTCAAGCTGCACACCCGCCGCCTGGGCGACGCCGGCGAGCAGGCGCTGATCGAGTTTCTGAAGGAAGGCGAAGTGAAGACCAAAGCGAAGGGCGAAACCGCAGCCCCCGCCCCCGTCACCACCGAGTGATCATCACGAGCCGGAAGCGTCAGCGACGGGTACTGTGGTGTTGATCGTTCCCAGGCAGAGCTTGGGAACGAGGTCCTTCGAC
This sequence comes from Limnoglobus sp., assembly GCA_041736785.1. GTDB lineage: Bacteria > Planctomycetota > Planctomycetia > Gemmatales > Gemmataceae > JBGSSZ01. Next base: position 8,114 of record JBGSSZ010000458.1, on the reverse strand, counting down.
AACTTCCATCGAAGCCATGGCCAAGCCGCTGACTTACGCTGATGCGGGGCTCAACCTCGAGACCTACGCCGCCACCATGGCCGGCATCGGGCCGCTGCTCACCCGCACCTACGACTGCACCCGCGTGATCCCACCGCGGTTCAAGGGTGCCGGCGGCAAGGGTGGCCCGTTCGCCGCGCTCTTCGATCTCGACCCCACGCGATCTCTCTTCCGACGCAAATACAAGCATCCAGTCCTCGTCACCTGCACCGATGGCGTCGGCACAAAGCTGAAAATCGCCTCGATGATGGGCAAGTTCGACACGGTCGGCATCGACCTCGTCGCGATGTGCGTTAACGATTTGATCTGCACCGGCGGCGAGCCGCTGATGTTTTTGAACTACATCGCCATGCCTCAGGACGACACGCCACTGACGCTCGCACTCGTGCAGGGCATCAGCGACGGCTGCCTCGAGTCCGATTGCTCGCTGGTCGGCGGCGAGACGGCCATTCTCCCCGATTTCTACCAGCCCGGCGACTTCGACATGGCGGGCTTCTGCACGGGCGTGGTCGAAAAAGACCGCATCATCGACGGCAGCGACATCGAGCCCGGCGACGCCATCATCGGACTCGCCAGCAGCGGAATTCACTCCAACGGCTACAGCCTCGTCCGCAAGATCGTCTTCGAGACCACTGGGCTGCACGTCGACGACCGCGTGGACGAATTGAACGCGACGGTCGGCGACGCTCTGCTGACGCCGACGAAGCTCTACGTGCGGCCGATCCAGAGCCTTCTGCGTCACTACCCGGTGAAGAAGAAAGTCGTTCGCGGCCTAGCCAACATCACGGGTGGCGGTCTGCTCGACAATCTCGGCCGCATTCTGCCACCGGGTCGCCGGGCTCGCATTCGCAAATGCTGGCCAGTGCCGCCGCTCTTTCAATGGATGCAGCGACTGGGCAGTGTCGAAGATTCAGAGATGCACAAGGTCTTCAACATGGGCATTGGCTTTGTCGTCGTGGCCTCGGCCCACTTCGCCGACAGCATCCGGCGGCAGTTGAAAGACCTCGGCGTCGAAAGCTGGCAGATTGGTGAGATCGCCGCCGGCGAGGCCGGGGTGGAGATCGCATGACCACGCTCGCAACTCCACGTCTGATCCTGCGACCGGTGGTCGAAGCCGATGTCGATGCCATCTTCGCCGGCTGCTCCAATCCGCGCGTCACCGAGCACACGATTTTCGAGACGCACACATCGCGAGCCGACAGCGAGAGTTTCTACCGCGACTATGCGCTGAAAAACTACGAGCAGAACCTGCCCGATCCGTTCGCGATTGCGTTGAAGAGCGAACCCGGGCACCTCATCGGTTGCTGCGGCGGCAAGTGGACCGAGACCCGCTGCAACCGGAGCGTGGAGTTCGGCTACTGGATCGCCGAGCCGCACTGGAATCGCGGCTACGCCACCGAGGCCGTGCGGGCACTGGTGCCGTTCCTCTTTGAGCACTTCGCACCGCAGCGGGTGCAGGCACATGTCAACGCAGTGAACAGAGCGAGTGCCCGCGTGCTGGAGAAAGCGGGCCTGAGCTACGAGGGCACGTTCCGACAGGCCGCATTCCGTCGCGGCCGCTTCTGGGATGTGATGATGTATTCGATTCTGGCCAGTGAGCTTCCTGCCCCGGGCCCCGCGTAGACGTCACTTCGCGTCGAACCAGTACAGCGTGGCGTGGTGGGTGCCGTCGAGATTGACGACCTGCTCCTTGCTGTGCTCTTTGCCGTCGCCGTCCCAGGTGGCTTTCACGGTCACCTCGTGCTTGGCTCCGACGAGGACGTTGCTGAACGTGACGTTGCGTTCGGTGCCGAAGCCTTCGAAGAGGGTGCCGTTCAGATAGACCTTGGCGTTCGGATCGGGGAGGTAGATTTTGATGTCGTTCGACGCGACAGCTTTCCCGTTGTTGTTCACGGTGTTGACGACGTTAGTGGTGTTGTAGACGGGTGCGCCGCCGTAACCATATCCGTAGGCGTAGGGCGAGTACGGGTAGTAGGGATAGGGGTGAGGCATCGGGGCAACTTGCCAGTAACTGCCGTTCCAGTACCGTGGAGCGTTGTGGTACCAGTAGTTGAAGTAGGGGTTCGAGAGCGGGTTCGGCAGACCAATGTTGGGCCGATACCCAGGTCGGTAGCCGTATCCCCGGCGATACTGTGCCGAGGCGTCGGCAGACGTGAGCAGCAGACCGCCGATCGCCAGGACCAGCCAGCAGGACGTTTTCATGATGTGCCTCAGGTGAAAGTTATCTCTCCTATCGAGATTATCGAAGGCACACCCACTCCGCTATTACTAAGTTGAACTTCGCTGTTTTTTGGAATTGATGCATGACAACGAAGGTTTTTTCATTGGGCTCGCTCTTCCGCGATCTCTCGTCCGGCCTTGTGGTGGCCCTGGTGGCCTTACCGCTCTGTTTGGGCATCGCGTCGGCGTCCGGAGCCCCGTTGCTCGCCGGGTTGCTGGCCGGGGTGATTGGCGGCATCGTCGTCGGCATCCTGAGCGGTTCGCACACGAGCGTCGCCGGGCCTGCGGCGGGGCTGACGGCCGTTGTCGCGGCGCAGATTGTCTCGCTCGGATCCTTCAATGCCTTCCTCGTCGCGGTTGTGCTCGCAGGGCTCATTCAGATTGCGATGGGCTTTCTCCGCGCCGGTGCGCTCTCGCTGTTCTTCCCCTCCAGCGTGGTGAAAGGGCTGCTCGCCGCCATCGGCATCATCCTGATCCTCAAGGAAATCCCCCACCTCGTCGGCCACGATCCCGACCCGGAAGGCGAATTTTCGTTCATCCAGCCTGACAAAGAAAACACTTTCAGCGAGCTCCTGGCGACCGTCTCGGATCTGCACAACGGTGCTGCGCTCGTCGGACTGAGCTGCTTCGCGCTTCTGATCTTCTGGGACCGCAGCAAGAGACTCAAGAAATCTCTGATCCCCGCTCCGTCGGTGATTGTCGCGCTCGGCATCGTGGCCACCATGCTGCTGCGTGAGACCAACGACCCCCGTTGGATCATCGGCGGCATTCACCTCGTGAAAGTCCCGACATTTGAATCGGTCTCGGGTTTCTTCCAGGGTCTCGCGTTTCCCGATTTCTCCCGGTTCGGCGAAAAACAGATCTTCATTGCCGCCATCACTCTGGCGATTGTCGCTTCACTCGAGACGCTGCTGAATCTGGAAGCGGTGGACAAGATTGACCCGAAGAAGCGCATCTCGCCGTCCAACCGCGAACTCCTGGCACAGGGTTGCGGCAACGTCACGTCCGGGTTGCTCGGCGGGTTGCCGCTCACCAGCGTCATCATCCGTTCGAGCGTGAACATCAACGCCGGAGCCCGCAGCAAACTCTCGGCAATCTTCCACGGTTTCTTCCTCGCCGGTTCGCTGGCCTTTCTCCCCTGGCTGCTCAACGAAATCCCCCGGTCCGCACTCGCTGCGATTCTCGTCGTCACGGGCATCAAGCTCGCATCGTGGAAGATCATCCAGTCGGTCTACCGCCAGGGCATGGCAATGTTCCTGCCGTTCATCGTCACCGTCATTGCCATCGTGCTGACCGATCTGCTCATCGGTGTGCTGATCGGCCTCGCCGTCAGCACCGCGTTCATCCTGCGCAGCAATCTCCGTAAACCGATGCGGCGAGTGCTCGAAAAACACGTCGCCGGCGATGTGCTGCACCTTCAACTTGCCAATCAGGTCAGCTTCCTCAATCGGGCGTCGCTGAGCACCGTGCTCGAAGACGTGCCCGCGGGGAGCCACGTACTCATCGATGCCAGCGACACTGACTATATCGACCCCGACATCCTCGACCTCATTCAGACCTACGAGCGCGAGGACGCGCCTGCCCGCTCAATTACCGTGAGCCTGCGCGGCTTTCACGATGCGTATCAGATGCAGGACAAGATCCTCTACGCCGACTTCACCACCCGCGAAGTCCGCGACGGTCTCACGCCCGACCGCGTGCTCGAACTGCTGCAGGAGGGTCACGAGCGATTCATCAAAGGCCAGCCGATCGTGCGCGATCTGCACCGTCAACGGCAGGCGACCGCTGGCGGTCAATCCCCGATGGCCGCCGTGCTCGGCTGCATCGATTCCCGTACGCCGGTGGAACTGATCTTCGACGTCGGCGTGGGGGACATCTTCACGGCCCGCGTCGCCGGGAACGTGGCGAAAGACACCGTGCTCGGCAGCCTGGAATTCGCCTGCGCCGTGGCCGGTGCCAAGCTGATCCTCGTCATGGGCCACACCAGTTGCGGAGCGATCACCGCTGCCGTCGATTTCACCGCCCGCAATGTGACAGCGATGGAGACGACCGGCTGCGAGAATCTCGACTCCCTGATCGAGCAGATCGCCCCGGCGATCGATACCGCGGAACTGCACGACTACGCTGATTGGACCCCGGAGCGGAAAGCCGTGTTCGCCGATGTGTCGGCGTTGAGCAACGTGCGGCACACCATCAATGCGATCCGGGCGAAGAGTGCCAAGCTCGCCGAACTGGAAGCGAGCGGCAGTATCCGCATCATCGGCGGCATCTACGACGTCCACTCGGGGCGAATTACCTTCGAGGCCGTCTGAGGTCAGCGCTTCTTTTTCTTCTTGCGGTCCTCGGCGCGTTCCTTGGCGCTTTTGCGCTTGCCGGTATCGCCTTTGAGGTTCATGCCTTTCATGCCGCCGGGCTGGAACATCCCGGCTTTGCCCATGCCCATCATCATCTTCATGCGCTGCATCATGCTCATGCTGCTGATCTGCTTCATGATGGCCCGCACCTGATCGAACTGCGTCAGGAACTGCTTGACCTCGTGCGGCTGAATGCCCGTGCCCTCGGCGATTCTGCGGCGTCGGCTCTGGTCGATGATGTCCGGGTCGGCTCGCTCCTTCTTCGTCATGCCGTCGATCATCCCCTGCACCCGCTTCAGAGCCGCTTCGGGGTCTTCACCTTCGGGGATCATCTCGCTCATGCCCGGCATGCGGCCAATGAGATCCTTCATCCCGAGCTTCGCCACTTGCTCAAACTGCTTGCGGAAATCGTCGAGCGTGAACGTACCCTTGGCCAACTTCTCCTGCTGCTTCTCGAGTTCCTCCTGCGAGACTTCGCTCTGAATACTCTGGATCTTCTCGACGACCCCCATCAGGTCGCCCTGACCGAGGATGCGGCCCGCCATGCGCTCGGGGTGGAACTCTTCGAGCTTGTCCACCTTCTCGCCGACGCCGACGAATTTGATCGGCACGCCGGTGACGTGTTTGATGCTGAGTGCCGCACCACCACGGGCGTCGCCGTCGAGTTTGGTCAGGATGCAGGCATTGAGCTCGAGCGCGTCGTTGAACGCTTTCGCCACGTTGACGGCTTCCTGGCCAATCATCGCATCGACGACCAGATAGACTTCGTCCGGCTTCACCTGCCGATCAATGGTCCGCAGTTCGTCCATCAGCGAGTCGTCGATCTGCAGTCGGCCAGCCGTATCAAGGATCACCGCGTCGCAGAGCGTCTTTTTGGCTTCCAGCACGCCATTGCGGCAGACATCGACCGGCGTGGTCGCTTCGCTGTAGACCGGGATGCCGATCTGGGTGCCGAGCGTTTTCAACTGTTCGACGGCACCGGGCCGCTGCAAGTCGGCGGCGACGAGCAGCGGTTTGCGGCCCATGCCCTTGAGCGTCAGGGCGAGCTTGGCGGCGGTCGTGGTCTTGCCCGCCCCCTGCAGACCGCAGAGCATGAGCACAGCGGGGCGGTCACCGCGCTGCGGGATCTTGTGGTCGACCGGGCCCATCAGAGCGACGAGTTCCTGGTAGACGATCTGAATAATCTGCTCGGCGGGATCGACGCGCTTGAGCACTTCCTCGCCGACGGATTTCTCCTCGACGCGGGCGATGAACTCCTGCACGACGGTGAAGTTGACGTCGGCTTCGAGGAGCGCGCGGCGGACTTCGCGGAGTCCGTCGCGGATGTTGTCCTCCGTGAGTCGGCCACGGCCTTTGAGCTTCTTGAGCGCGTCGCCGAGGCCGCGTGTAATCCCTTCGAACATGAGCCACCTGCGAAAGACAAAGAACAATTCGGACTATTACATTATGGTGCGGCGGACGGGATACAATCGGACTGTCCCTGCGCGTTTTCTCGTTGAGGAGTTCTTGATGCGGTCCATATTCACGTTCGTGCTGTTGGCTTCTTCCCTCTCCGCTGCCGATTGGCCGCAGTGGATGGGTCCCCAGCGAGATGGCGTCTGGCGCGAGACCGGCATCCTGGAATCGTTCCCCACCGCGGGGCCGAAGAAGCTCTGGAGCCAACCGGCCGGCATCGGATACGCCGGGCCTGCTGTGGCCGACGGGAAAGTCTACTTCACCGACCGCCAACTGGCCCGCGACGCGAAAGCGCCAGCGAATCCATTCGACTCGAAGACCGCGGTGGACGGCAGCGAACGGGTCGTCTGCCTCGACGCGGCCTCGGGCAAGCCGGTCTGGGAGCACAAGTATCCGTGCAAGTATCAGATCAGCTACGCCGCCGGGCCGCGGTGCACACCGACAGTCGATGGTGACAAAGTCTACACACTCGGAGCGATGGGCGATCTCTTCTGCCTCGCCACGAAAGACGGCAGCGTGATCTGGAGCAAGAACTTCGTCAAGGATTTCGGTGCGCGGGTGCCGGTGTGGGGCTTCGCCTGTCATCCGCTCGTCGATGGCGACAAACTCATCTGCGTCGGCGGGGGCCGCGACAAGCTCGTGCTCGCCTTCGACAAGAAGACCGGCAAGACGCTCTGGGCCTCGCAGAGTGTCGAAGGCGATTTCGGCTACGGCAACCCGATGATCTTCGACTTCAACGGCCGCCGCGAGCTGATCCTGTGGCACGCACAGGCGGTCGTGAGTCTTGATCCCGAGACCGGCAAGCGGAACTGGAGCGTGCCGTTCCGATCGAAAGCGGCCCTGACAGTGCCGACGCCGCGGAAAGTCGGCGACGATCGTCTGTTCTTCGTCAGCTTCTACCACGGGGCGTTCATGGTGAAAGTCGGCAAGGACAACGCGGAGATTCTCTGGAAAAGCTCGGCTCGCGGTGAGCGGCCCAACCAGACCACCGACCTGAGCGGGATCATGTCCACGCCCGTCGTGGACGGCGAGATGATCTACGGCGTGGGCAGCTACGGCGAACTGCGTGGTCTGACCCTCGACGGGAAGCGGAAGTGGATGACCATGGCCGCCACCCGCGGTGCGCTCACGCCGCCGAGAATCGCCGCCAGCGACGAGCCCGCCGACAGCGAGCGATGGAGCAACGCGTTCATTGTCAAAAACGGCGAGCGATACTTTCTCTTCAACGAGCAAGGCGACCTGATCATCGCGAAGCTGACGCCGGGCGGATACGAGGAAATCAGTCGTGCCCACCTGATCGATCCGTTGAACACGATGGCGGGCCGCAACCGCAAAGTAGTCTGGATGCACCCCGCGTTTGCGGACAAAAAAGTGTACGTGCGAAACGACGCGGAGATCGTCTGCTACGACCTGGCGAAGTGAGTTCAGAGCCAGGTCGAGAGGATGTAGAGCCCGACGCCGATCAGGGCGAGGAACGACGCGATGCGGAAGCCCCAGCCGAGGGCTTCGCGGAGAATGCGGTCCCAGCGGTCGTGTCGGGTAGCACTATAGACCAGGCTGACGACCACGAGCAAAATGGGTAGGTGCCAATAGATGCTGATCATGCGGCACCTCCCGTCGGGAGTTCGTCGTCGCGGATCGCCGGGCCAGCTAGGGCGTCGTAGATCACGAGCAGATTGAGGACGCCCGCGATCAGGGTGTAGACCCAGCCAAGGTCCCAGCGCTTGTCGCCGGCACGCTGGATGGAGTTCAATTCGGATTCGGTCGGCGTGATCATGTAGCGACCGATCAGTGGCAGCCCCGTGCGGGTGTCGGCGAAGCCATCCGGCGGAGGCTCGCCATACGCATACTGTGCCAACGCAGGCCAGACTGCGATGCCCATCCAGAACTGCCCCAGAAACTGCGGACGATAGTACAGTGCTTTCGGCACACTGCCCAGTTCCACACCCATCAGCCCCGCCGGCGGCAGATTCTTCGTCGGCGGCAGCCAGACATTCTTCATCTGACCCAGCACCAGCCCATAGAAGAAGAGCGCATACAGGCCCA
>JBGSSZ010000411.1:0-2869 GCA_041736785.1 Limnoglobus sp. | reverse complement strand
GGCGAGCACGATCGTGGCCTGTATCACCTGCGTGGGATCGATGCCGCCCATCAGCAGCAGCATCGACAGCACGGGCACACTGGCCATCAGCACCGCTGCCAGCGGCAGCAGACTGCCGAGCATCTTCCCCAGCACGATCTCGTAGTCCCGCATGTCGGTCAGCAGAAGCAGCAGGAAGGTGCGGCGATCCTTCTCCTGGCTGACGGTCCCGGCCGCACTCATCGCGGCGAAGAAGAGCAGGAGCAGCAGCTCGACGAAGACGCTAATCTGAAAGAGCGAGAGCCCGAAGCGGGCAGCCTGGCCCAGCGTGGCTTCGCGGCCGAATCCAATCGTCGCCTGCCACAGCGTGATGCCCACGATGGCGATCAGGCCCACCATCGCAGCCCGCGACGGGAAGTGCCCTTTGCGTCGCGGCACGGTGACGAGTTCGCGGGTAAAGATCGGCCCAAGCACGCAATCGCTCCGGTGGAATTTTTAACTTATTGCAGTCGATAGGCCGAACCAGCGACAGCCGGGTAGAATCCGTTCATCATGCAGACGATTGTGCTCAGTGCCCGCGGGCTCGGTGCCGCCTGGCTCGGCGGGTACGGCAACGAATGGATCGCCACGCCCAACCTCGACCGGCTCGCCGCCGAGGGCGTCGTCCACGATCATCACATCGCCACCGGGGCCGATTTCTCTCCGCTCGCGGGCTTCACTCACATTGTCGATCCGCGCGAAGCTCGGCCACTGCAGAACTTGCGCAAGCGGATCGCCGAAGTGAGCACGGACCTGCATCTGGAGAGCGACGCGTTTGCGGAGCCGTGGTTTGCTCCGGACGAACTCATGGAGGACTACGGCGACGATGAGATCGCCCGCTATGCCGCCGCCGTGGTCTATTTCGATGCCGAGTTCGGTGCCTTGCGGGACTGTGCGCCGGAGGCGCGATGGGTCGCGACCGGCATCACCGGGCACGCACTCAGCCGCGAGCAACCGGTGCATCTGCCGCTCATCATCGGCGATACCAACCGGGCGGGTCGGCGAATCAGCAGCCTGACCGCGGATGCCGATCTCGCGGCGATCCTTCGCGGCGAGGCCGTGACTCGCAATTTCGTCCTGGCTCGCAGCGGGGACATGACATCCATCCGCACGCAGGATTGGACGCTGATCGTCGAGGGTGACGCGTCGCGGCTCTATCACTGGCCGGAGGATCGCTTTGAAGTCAACGACGTCGCAAGATTGCACTCGGATGTGGTCGAAGCCCTGACTGATCTCATAAATAGCCCCAGCCCGCGATGAGATCGCCCCAGTTGTCGTCGACGCGCTTGCGGACTTCGGGCGTGATCTCGTAGCGATTTTTGGCATAGCTCCGACGCCCGGCGGCATTCTCCTCCACCCGCACGCGGGCCGCGGGCCAGTCGCCAAGATCGAGCTCATCATACACGCGGGCTGTTTCACTCACGAGATCCGCGGCCAAGTCTTCATACCGCACTTCGATCAGTCGCCCGGCCGGGATCAGTCGCTTGGTCGCTTCGTAGCGCTCGATCAGAATGCGAAACTCGCGCAATACTTTGGCCTCGATCAACTCTGGCTTCCGCGGCACCTGCATGCCGTGCTTCTTGGCAAATGACTGCCAGAGGTTCAGCGTCGAGAGGTAGACCACATACGGATCGCGCTGAAGGTAGACGAACTTCGCCTGCGGGAACATCTCCAGCAGCACGGGGATGCGGGCGGTGTGCGGTGGAGACTTCAGCACCAGCCGCCGTTGCGAGGTCCGCCCGCGATTGTCGAGATAGAGCACTGTCTTCAGAAACCGCATCAGCACCCGCTTCCAGTCCTGCAACTGCCGCCGCGACAACTCCGACAGATCCAGTGCACTTTTCTCTTCTTGCCCCTTGCCCCTTGCCCCTTGCCCCTCCTGATTGGGCCAGGCAATCTCGCAGTACGTACTCGGCTGCCCCAGCAGGGCCAGGGCGAATTCATCCTCCTGCGGTTGCTCCCAGCCGAAGAGCATGTTGTCCATTGGTCGCTTGCTCGGCAGCAGGAACTTCAAATGCTTGCGGAACAGCGTCTCGCTGAGGATGCAGTGACACGGCTCAAAACAATGAAACGTGCTGGGCCCGGTGTGGCGTTCGTCCAGCAGGAGCAGTTCGTGGAGTAGCGTCGTGCCGGTGCGCCAGTGGCCGAGCACGAAGAGCGGAGGATCGACGCGGACGGAGTTGATCGCCCGACCGAAGCGAGCCTGCTGGATCCAGCCGAAGAGGGTGTTGAGAAACGTCGTGCCGCCGAGGATGCCGGCGATGTACCAGAACTTGGGGTCGACGCGACCGCGTCCAGCGGCGAAGAGCCGCAGCCAGGCGAAGAAGTCCATCCCCTCCCAGATGCGCGGGGCCCAGGCGTCGTTGCTCTGCGTTTGCATTCGCTCTAGTAGACGGAAGCGGAGCGACAGTTCAAGGCGTGGAAATCCGCGCCAGGGCCCGCCGGGCTTCGCGGGTCAGATGGTTCTCCGGTCTGCGTTCGGCCAGCTTGGCGAGTTCGTTCCTTGCCGCGTCATTCGCGGCATGCTCCAGCAGATGCACAGCCCGCAGCGGGCGGATGTCCGGCTTCGCGAGCAGTGCGGTCAGCCGTTCGCGGGCTTCCTCCGACGCCGTTGTGGCCAGCGCTTTCCTCAGCAGGGCTTCGACCCGCCAGCCGAGTTGGCCGAGTGCTTTCATGGCTGCTTCGCGCTCCGTGAAGACGGGCGACGCGAGGTCGTCGAGCCAATCCCTGACCGACGCGGTTTGCTCCGGGGTCGTCGCCTGAAGAATCGCGATGGCCTCCGCGACGGCGTGCTCCGCGTCGAGTGAATAGATCGCCCGCCGGGCCGCAGCCGTGTGTCCGCGGAGGTCGG
>JBGSSZ010000409.1:0-3564 GCA_041736785.1 Limnoglobus sp. | reverse complement strand
GCCGCGCGGTGGATGTTATGGAGGAACGAACAGCGAGCCATCGTGATTGCCGTGCTGGGGTCCCCAAACGATGCTCGAAAGCCAATGCAACATGAATCCGATGCAGCGATTGCGGCTGCGTTCGAAAGTGCATACCGACAGCTTGGCATCCGTCAGCGCGTTCAGTTGTTGATCGATTCGGAGCGAACGATTCCAGTGGTCTGGGGCATCATTTGGTTTCGTTTGATGTTGCCCGATTCAGCGAGACAATGGAGCAGTGAGCAACTTCGATCTGTGCTGTTGCACGAGCTGGCTCACATCAAACGCCGTGACACAATGGTGCAATTATTGACCCAGATCGCCTGCGCACTGCATTGGTTTAATCCGCTGGTCTGGTTCGCTGCTTGGCGCTTGCATGTGGAACGCGAGCGAGCCTGCGATGATCTTGTGTTGGCGCAAGGAGTTCGAGCGTCGGCGTATGCGGAACATCTTCTCAATGTAGCAACCAAGTTAACGGTCGCGCGCTGGACATCGGCTTGTGGACTGGCCATGGCGAGCCATTCACCGCTCGAAAGCCGCCTGCACGCGATTCTCAGCGATCGACTCAACCGCCGCAAAGTTTCTACGGCCATTGGTATGATCGGGGTACTGCTTGGAGCCGGGATTGCGATTCCTGTTGCGATGCTTCGCGCCGCCGATGAGTGGAACCCACCACACGGTGCGCACGTTGGCTCATATGAGTTTTCGGCACTCTGCATCCACGATGGTAAGGAAGCCTCGTTTGTCATTGCGTATCACGGCGACTTCGACTCGGCGAGTCAAAGCTCATCCAACGCCAAGGCGCGCACCTGGAACAACACCGTCACGCTCACCGCGAAGAAACCCGGAATCGCGCTTAGTTTTCACCGTACGCACATCGCGCCGGACAAACTCAGCATCACGACAGCGCCTTCTGAAGCACGAGACCTCAGCAAGCCCGCGCCGCCCCCGGGCGAGTTCGGGCAGAAGGAATACGACCTCAATAAGGGTCGAGTCTTCTTGCTCAGCGACAATGGCAGCGTTCGCCAGCTAAACCTAGCCACACCCATCGTCACTGATCAGGAATCCTTGCAACAGCTCGCTGCATTGATCCCCGCGACAATGGAAAATGGAGTATTCACCGCCTGGGGCAAGGAAGTCGGTGGCCTGCAAGCAGGCCTGGGCTTCAAGGCGGGCGAGAAGCGGGCCTACAGTCATGGTGAAACTGTCGATCTCGTTTTGCGAGTTCGCAACGTCGGCAAAGAGATGATCAAGTTCTCGTACTTCCGCGACGAATTCTACGAGAATCCTCCCATCGCGACGGAAGACGTGGGCAAGTCGGTCCACATTGAAGGCGCAGGGTTGGATGGTGAGCCAAACCGGATCGAACTGAATCTTGCACCGGGGAAGGAGGTCGATCTCAGCGAAATAAACCTCGGCCTTAGGCCAGCCAGTGAGAAAGGCAAACAGAAGCCAGCTTGGAAGCTTTTCGGAACGGGCAAGTTCCAACTCCAGTGCGAGCGTATAGCCGGAAACTTTGAAGACAAGGTCAATGGCGGCCCGGACCCAATTCTCAGCAAGCTCGCGACCGGGAAGTTGGAACTCGAAATCAAGCCCGTTGCCGCGCCAACACCGATGCATAAAGACGCGAAGGCGTTATTCGAAGAGTGGCAGCGTTACGCGCGAGCGAATGGCGACATCCCCGGCGCGCTCATAGGCGAACTAGCGGCGGCAGTGAAGCAGTTCATCAAGTACAACCCGACTTGGGAGACGGTGCCGAAGCTCAACGAACTGCTACCGCGTCTTGATGCAACACACGACTGGAAACCGGCTGATGCTATCGCGCTGCTGGATGAAGTGGCGGGCATTCAGGATTCGCCACTAAGCCCGGCACCTTGGAAGGGAACGAGGAACACAATTCGTCATGGCGACGCGCTGCCGAAAAAGTACGCCGATGTGGCGTGGGGCGAAGAGCAACCGAATGGTCTCCGCGCGGCGTGGGTGCTGGAGCCGAGCGCCGCGGAGCATCGCATCGGCACGGCGCTCAAAGCTCGTCTACTAGTGCACAATCGAGGGCAAGTCCCCGTCATGCTTCAGGTGCCGACGTGGTATCAGGGCTGGGTGACGGGGACTGATGCCAAGGGCTCGGAGGTTCAAGTCTCAGGCATCGAGTGGACGACGATGGCACTGCTCAATACCGCTCGCTTAGCGCCAGGCCAGTACATTGAAATCAATACTCCCGGCGTTGGCATCGGTCCGCGCGCGGGCATGGGGCCGTGGGCCGGGCCACGTGTTGGTTCGAATGTGCTTGCGAAGCCAGGCGACGAACTGACGCTTACGCATGGCCTTGTACCACTCGACGGTAGCGGGGTCGGTGTCAGCGAAGAGGATCCACACGTCTCCGGACCGGGCTGGTGGTTGGCTCATATCAAAGCACGACTCAACCGCGAACTTCCATTACCCGCAGATGCTGCGGAACGCACGCGAAAGCTCGATCGCGCAGTCCGTGAACTTTTCGCCACTGCTCCGACGGCGGAAGAAACGGAAGCGTTCATCGCCGACAATACTCACGACGCTATCGATGCATTGGCCAAGCGCCTTGCCGAGCGTGCCGATGTGGTGTCGTTCAGCGGCAAACTGCCGACCGCTCCCGTGAAGTTCCGTGTTCTCGACGCCGACGCGGACGCTGACAAGCAACCACGCGTTGTACTTGGCCCCGGCGAGTATCCGCTCCCCTGTACGACTGCTGACAGAGGAGATGCCACACTGAAAATCGTAGGCAAGCCGGTCGGTGATCGCCGCACAAACGAAGCTCGGATTTTATTCGAGGCCACTGAGGCGACCGGAATACTCCCGCCGGACCCTCACAAACTCGACGTCCCCGACGGTTGGGGCACATGGGCCATCGTCTGCCGGCCCAGCGACGGATTCTTCTACCTGCTACACAAAGGGAGTGTACGAAAGATTGACTACAGCGACCCGCGCAAAGTCACCGACACGCCCGCGAACGACCTGCCCGCCGAGTTCCGCGACGAAGTGAAACGCCAACTCGACATTCACGAAATTTCTGCCGAACAGCAGGCGGAGATTTTCGTGAAGCCAGGCGAGACAACGTTCCGCGAGCCTGCCGCCGATCCGGACGGAGCGAAGGCCCCACTCACCGCCACTTCGCCGGGCCGCTACGTGCTCGGCGAGGGCGTGCATCTGCACCTCTCACAAACGAACGTCAATCCTTTCCGAGTGGGTTCCCGCCCGTTTCTCCAGAACAAGGCGACCATCGTTTTTCTTTCCTCCGATCCTTCTGACCCGAAGCCCTATGAAATCGCACCACCCAAGCCTTGTGAAATCGAGCTGCCTTCCGGCGAGGACACTTATGCCTTCGCGTGGGTGCAGGGATCGGGCGAACTGTGGCTGCTGCGGAAGGGCGAAAATTTCCTCTGGCGCTATCGCTTTGCGGCGGATGGTCTGAAGGAGGAAGGCCGCTTCGATCTGTGGCCGCAGACAGTGCTGAGCCAGCCCCTGCGCCGCGCGCTCCAGGACGTGATGGGCCTGCGGGCGGCGACGGAC
>JBGSSZ010000351.1:0-9003 GCA_041736785.1 Limnoglobus sp. | reverse complement strand
CGCGAGGGCCGTGGCGATCGGCGTGGCGGGAGAGAGGTTCGTGAAGACCTCGTACTTCGCCTGGTCGGTGTGCGAACTGCCGGCGGACCAGGTGGCTGCGACAGTGAAACTGCCGCCACCAGCGGGGATCACCGCGCCGTTGAACTCGTACGTTGCCGAGCCAGTTTCGAAGCCGGGGAGCAGGCGGTAATCACTCTGGAATGCACCGGCGTTGGCGCCACCGGTCCAGGTGCCAATCTCCGTGTACACGCCCGCGAATGGCGTCGCATCACGGCGATTGTCGAGAACCGTGTGACTTGTGAACGGGTCGACGCCCGTGCCGATCGCGAAACTGCCCTGCAGCGTGGTAGCAATCGCACCGCGGAGCTCAGCTTCTCGCAACGAATCGAAGCCAGCGAACGCGGCAAGTGGCCCGTTCATCAGCCGCCCGTTGAGCGCAAGATATTCCAGGCTTGGCAGCGGCTGCACTGGTGCCGCCATCGCCGCGGGGTTCACCGTGCCGAACTGGTTGGCGAAGACAAGTCCTTCCATGCTCAGGTGCCGCAGGTTCGCGAGGCCGCCGATGTGAACCCACGGGTCGGGCGTCGTGCCGATGTTCGAGTTATGAAGCTGGGCGTAGTCGAGATTCAGATACTCCAGATCGCTGAGGCCCTTGAGCGCGTCGAGCAGGATGAGCGAGCCGTCGACGGGGCTGATGTCGGGGAAGAAGAACGAGTCCTTGACGTCGAGCGTGCGGAGGCTGACGAGGCCAAGCGGTCCCTGGGCCTCGCGACCCGTGCGCAAACCGGGGATGATGAACTTGGTGTTATTCGCCCTGATTCTGAGCGTTTCAAGGTTCGTGGCGTATTCGAGGCCTTCGGTGTTCGCGAATTCGTTGCTGAAGATCAGTTCGACGAACTGATTGAGGTCGGTGGCCATGATCGGCCGCAGCAGTTCATACGCCAGCGGGCCACCGGAGGAGGTGTAGCTGGTGAGTAGGCCCAGCCGCTGACCGACGACGGCGGCGAGCGTGTTCGGGGAGCCGAGATTCACGTTTGCCGCATACACGACCACGTCCTCGGTCGTGACGCCATTGCTCAGCGTTTGTGATTCCGTGAGCGGCGGCGTCACCCGCGCAGCATCGGGGATACCGAAATAGCCGGGATCCTGGAACTCGAAGACCGCGCCGGTGACGGTGTCCTTGCCGAAGCTGCCAAAGAGAAGATCAAAGCCATCGCCGCCGGAGATGATGTCGTTGCCCTCGCCGCCGCGGATCTGGTCGCGGTCGCTGATCACATCGGCGTCGCCGACCTTCGGAGCTTCGATCTCGAGGCGGTAGTTCACATTGCCCGGTCGTACGTAGCCGGGCTGGTCCTGCAGCGGATCGTGGACGCGGACGAGGTAGTCCCCGGCCGGAGCGTCACGCAAGTCGACGATCGATTGACCGATGGCGATGCGGGCACCGTTGCCGTCGTAGACATCAATCGCCGCGCCGGGCCGCACGCCGACGGTCACCTCAAACCGCGTTCTGGTCGGGAATCCGGCAGCGTTGAACGTGCTCGTCAGCACGGCAGCGACGGGTCCGCCCGAGAGCTTGAATCCCAGCCGCGTTCGGCCCCGACGCAACGCGTCTCGTACCAGCGCGGTGAGGTCGAGTGTGGCATCGATTGCGTTGTTGCCGGTGCTGGTGGCCGCTGAGGAGACGAGCACTTCGCCGTGATATGGATAGGCCAGCGCCAGCGCTCGTGCGGCGTCTGCGGTGTCGAGGCTGCCGTTCGGCTCGTCCTCGAGAGCGTCGAGCGACACGACCGCATTCGTGAACGCCGCACCGCTGTAGGTGGGGTTGTATTTGAAGCTGGCGCTCTCAATGAGTTCGGGGGTACCCAGGTAACCCAGCAGCGGTTTGAGGTCGAGTGTGACGATCATGAACTCGGCGTTCGGCCCGCCGACATTTTGCGTGCCAGTGGCCACAGGCGAACCGCTGACGAGCCGGAAGCCCGCGGCCGCGGTGCTGTTGCCAAACAGAGCAGGCAGGTTGTTGAAGTCGATCGTCTCAGTGAGGCTAATACCCGTGCTGTGCAGCGTGCGGGCGCGGGGCTGGCTCGTATTGCCGCCGACCGCGACAGAGATCTGATCGCCGATGCGGCCGTCGCCCAGCGTGGTGAAGCGGAACCACTGCGATCCGGTGTCGGTGACGGCAAAGTCTGCAAAGCGTGTGACCGCGCCATTGCGGGCGAGCAACCCAATCTGGTTGCCGCTGACGTCCGTACCGAAATCGTGGCTCAAGCGGGCGTTGTCCATGACGAGGAATGGTGAGCCGCCGAGGAAGGCGTAGCTCACCTTTGCCATGGCACCGTCGATTTCGAGCCGCAGGTCGACGGGATAGTAGTTGTTGTTGTTCACAGAAATGGTGCTGAGGACCTGCCAACCGCCGGCCGTGGTCATGCGACCGATCTCGAGGTTGTAGATGGCCACCGCGCTGTTGTTGGTCACACGTACGCCGGCGAACTTGAACTCCGTCGCGCTGACGTAGTCGAAGACGAAATAGCGGTTATCCGGGAATTGCTGATTGATGCCCGGGAACCACGCTGAGTTGTTCAACCCGGTCATTCGGGCTTCGAGGCGGTACTTGTCGGAGAGCCCAAGCGCAGGCTGATAGATGGCGAGTGCGTTCTGCACCGCGCCAGCCGTGACTTCGCCCGACGTCTGATTCCACGATCCTGCCAAGAACGCAAAGTTCACAGCGGTTGGCACCGTAATCGTTCCACTCGCGGGGAGCGTCGTCGCGCTTGATTCAAAGCGGAATGGTTGGCCGTCCGATTGCTCGACCAGGTACAGACCGCTGCCGGGCACATCGCGGTTGGCGAGGAGTTCCGCATCTTCAGATCCTGCAGGTACGGGGACTGGTGAGCCGAAGATCGTATACACACGGCCGGCGTCCACGCTCGGCGCATCCAGATTTGTGGCCGTGTTCACATCGGCCAAGCCGGCGCCGATTACCAGATCGTCGATCCGGTCGCCATCGAAATCGACCCGTGGCGTCGCGTTCAGGCTGCCGAAGCCGTCGTTCGCACTCTCGCCGGCGATCACCACATTCGCCTGAGCTAGCGACTTCACAGGGCTCTGCGTGATCGACGACACATAATTGATCGGAATCCGGAAAGACGGATCATTGAAGACATAAACGCGGTTCGTTTGCGGATCGTTATTCGTCAGCGTGCCGGGCGCCGTGATGCTCGCAGTGATCGTCGAACTCGGCATTCCGGCGGCCACGTCGATCCGGCCGTCGCCGTCGAAATCGCCGCTGGTGACATCCAATGCCCCATGTGCGAACTGTCCCGCACTCAGGTTTCGCGTGATCGTGATCAGAGACGGATTGTTGGAAGATGGGGTCACGTAATCAAACGGCACGAAGCCGGCGGTGCCGATCTCGCTCAAAAGCTTAGCCGTGCCGGTGGCAGTGTAGTTCAATGTGCCGGGGATGACGAAGACGGCTCCCTTCGCTGTGCTGCCCCCCTCCACCACGCGGCCGAACGCGATGTCGTCGTATCCATCGCGGTTGATGTCGCCGACGGCGTAGACTGCGCCGAGGCCAGGGCCTTCCCAGATGTATTTTGAACTGTTGAGTGAAACCGTGCCGCTCACGGTGGTCGCCGTCGAGGGCAGCAGATAGACGCGGCCCACGCGGTTCGCGCCCGTCTCGGTCACGCCGATGAGTACGTCGTCGAAGCCGTCGTTGTTGTAATCACCGACCGCGGCGGAGAACTTCGCCCCGGTCTGGAAGGTCCCCGTGACCCGCAATGTGGCCGCGGCGCTCACGTAGTTGCCGTCGTAGTAGAACTGGCCAATGGTCACATTCGAGCCGGCGGTAGCCGTGTCTGCGAGGATAAACAGATCTCCCGCCGCTACGTTGTTCCGCTTCAGGGCGAACGCTTGCGGCGCGAAGCCCGGCAGTACGTTGATGTTGGTCGTCGTCGTGCCTGCGGGGTCGAGATTCGTACTCAGCGCCTTCGTGCCGTTCACGACGCGAATACTGGTGTTGTCGGCGGTCGTCTGCACGAACACAAGGTCGGCGAGGCCATCGCCTGCCATGTCCAACGTACGCTTGGCCGGCACCAGCGCACCGCCACTGAACCGCACCTGGGCCTGACCGCCGATACGGAACGCGCTCTGGGCCGCGGCCTGGTCGTCGTCATCCTGCAGCGGCACTTCGAACGCCCAATTCTCGCCGCGGACGCGCAGGTCCGGCGGGAACGTGCTCGGATCGATGTCCGCCCGCGTCTCCACCCGCGTGAGTAAGTCGCGCGTGAGCGGGCCGAAAAGGACGTAGGACGGCGAGGCGCTCGTGCCGCTCACGAGATAATCCGCGATGCCGTCGCCATTGAAGTCGCCGATGCGGGCGAGCCGAGCCAGCTTGTCACTCGCCAGGGCCCCTTCGAATGCGAAACTGTCCGCCACACTCACTGGGTTCGCGGCGGTCGCGCTCGTCGGCAGCGTCACGCCAGCGAAGTTCCAGTTGCGAACCGACTCCGTCGGTGCGATGTCGTAGACATAGTAGTTGCGCGGCACCGGCGCCGTGACCGGGAAAGTACTGCCAATCGGTGTGCCGTCGAGCAGTGCCGCAGGCGGGTTCTGCTCGGGCTGCAGACCATTCAGGCTCAGAAACGCAGCACCCGCGAGGCGGTCGTTGCCACTTGCGCCGAGGATGCGGTCGTTGCCCAATCCGCCAGCAATGTAGTCGTTGTCGGCTTCGCCGAAGATCACGTCGCCGCTGCTGCCGCCCCAGATCGCGTCTTGGCCCGCACCGCCGTGGACCTCAAGTGCGTCGAAGATCGTAGCTTGATTCTGAACGTCGCCGCGTTCGATGCCCCAGGTCTCGCGGTTGAGCACGAAGCCGCCGTCGGCACGGACCACATCCGCGCCGCCGCGGGTGTCGACGAACATCCCCTCGACATCGCGGGCCTGGAAGTAGCCGTAGCGGAGTTTCCAGGTGTTTGTGGTGCTGTCGAAGAGGAACGAAGTATTGTTTGGGTTGCTCGGATCGACCTGCAGCGTGAGCGCTCCAATGCGGTAGCGGTGGAGGAACTTGTCGAAGCCCAGGACGACAAAGTCCCGCCCGGCGACGCCATCGGCACCATAGTAAACAACGCGATCGGTGCCGGCGCCGCCATCGAAAGCATCACTGCCGGCGTTGTCAAAATCACCGAACCCATCGAGCCGAGGCGTGCGGTCAGTGGGGATAATCTGCAGGCGGTCGTCGCCGTCTTCACCAAAGATCAGGTCACTGGCCTGACCATCAATCCCTCCAGTGAGGAGATCATTGCCGGATCCGCCGAAGAGCCAATCCTCACCGCTGCCGCCCTGCAGGATGTCGTCGCCGTCGCCGCCAAGCAGCACATCGCGTCGGGTCGGTTGCGCTTCGGGAGCGACTGCAGGTGTGGTGTAAGCCGCGAGATCGAGCCGAACGCGGGCACTGGCGACTGCGGTGAACGAACTGAGTTCGTAGACTGTTGTCGTCGCGTTGCCAGGGGCAAGCCCGATCTTGAGACGATAAGTTCCGGGTTCCAGATCCAGCAGACTCACGGCCGCAGTCTGCACCGGCGATGCCGTGGCCGTCTGCTGCAACAGGTTCGAGTTGTCAAGCTGTACTTGATAGAGTTCGGCCTGCACCGCAGAGGTGATGGCTTTGAGTCCGAGTGCCTCACGTTGCAGGCCCTTTGAGATCAGCGTGAATTCGTACCAATTGCTGGTCCCCACAGCAGCAGTCCCGGCGATCACCGGCATTGTGCTGAGCGCATCGGTCCCGGAGGGAGCCTGTGGCAGCGCGTACGAAGTTGCCGGGGAATTATGCCCCGTCGGCTGCACTGTCGCAGTGGCGAAACGCAGTTCGTACCGCGTCGCCTGGTCCGACGTCATGCGGATGCGGTACGCCTGCCCTGCTGTGAACCCTGCTGCGAAGCTGATCGTGGTCGACGAACCGAGGCCGCTGGTGTTCAGCGTTTTGCTGGTGATCTCGACACCGGTCGCGTCGAAGATCTGCGCCTGGAGTTTCGCATTGGTACTGAAAGTCTCGAACGAGAAAGCCGGGCTGCCCGTAACCAGATTCGGCTGGGTGAACGTGAACCAGTCCTCGGAGTCTGTGCCACCCACGGTCAGGTTCGTCAGCTTCTCGATCTGCGGAATCGTGCCGAAGGCATCGAGGTTTGTCGATGCCGACTTCGTGTTGTTCGGCTCGTAGACATCGCTGCCCGCAGCGAGGTGAAACGTGAGATCGTAGTCGACCGGAATACCGCCGATCGATTCGATTCGCAGCCAGTAGTCGGTGGCTGCTGCGAGTGGCGACGCGATGGTCAGCGAGTCGCCGACAAACGCCGTGGAGGCACCTGCGGCATCGATCAATTCCGCCTTGAGATTCAAGTTGACGAGGTCGTGGCCCGGCTTGGCGCGGAGCAGATCGCCGAGTACAGGAGCGGTCGCGAACTGGAATTTGTACCAGTCGACATCCGGCTGATCGCTGCGGTTGCTGTCGGCGGTGAGCCCCTTGAATGCGGTGCTGCCGGCAATGGTGCCCAAGCTGTACGCCTGGGCTTTGCTGTCGTTGCCGGGATTCACAAGCTGACCGGTCTTGCTGTCGACGTACGGCCGCGGATCGGTGGCGTCGGGCAGAAACGCCAGCGTGGGGCTGATCGTGATGGTGTCGTTGCCGGTGCCGCCGTCGACCCAGACGGTGCGCTGTACGGTCTCTCCGACGATCACCTTGTCATCGCCCGCGAGAGCGTCGATGATGATCGCGTCGAAGGTCTCCGTGCCGCTGAGGATGTCCAGCACCTGAGCGCCGAAGGCCTGCACGCCGGCGAACTTCTGTTCCTCGGTGAGGTTCGCAGCCGCCAGTGCCGCGGCATCGAAGACCGTATCCGTCGTACCCTGCGTGCTGATGCGGGTGTCACTGCGGTCGAAGGCACCGATGCTGTCGAAACCGTTGTAGCGCGGATCAAAAGCGCCGGTGGTCTGAAACGTGACGAGGTGCCGTCCGAAGAACGGGTTGTCCGGATTCGTCACGAAGTTGATGTTGACCGTGTCGTTGCCCGCGCTTCCGGCGAGATACCAGACGCGGTTGGTCTGCCGGGCGAATTCTTTCCAGGCGTCGCCGCCAGCACCAGCCGCGCTTTCAATGTCCTCGAACAGTTTACCATCGCGAGTGTAGAGTTTGTCGATCGGCGGGTTGTACGGCCCGTTGCCGTAGAGGAAGTCGAGTCCGGTGCCGCCGAAGAGATGATCCGGCAATGCGTTCGGCGAGCCGAGCGCGCGGTTGAGGCCAGTGTCTTCGAAGAAGTTCAGCGGTTGCCCACCCGAGTCGTAGGCCATGAGGTTGCCGAGGTTGTCACGGCCGACGAACTTGCCGAGATTGTCGAACGGCGTGTCGCTCCAGGCGAAGAGGTTGTTGCCGCCCTTGCCTCCCACAAGGTCATCATTGCCGAGGCCGCCGTAGAGCGTGTCCACATCCGTGAGCGAGCCGTTGGCCGTATCGCCGAACAGTCGATCGTCGCCGGCCTTGCCGAAGAGCGTGTCGCTGCCGGGGCCGCCTTCGAGGCGATCGGAGGCATTGGTGCCGGTGATCACATCGTTGCCGGGGCCGCCACCGATCACGGTCACCCATGTCTTCGTGGCCGCGAGCGCATCGACGCTGCTCTGCAGCAGGCTCACACTGATCGTGTCGTCACCGAGCAAGCCGCTGATCTGCATCTGCTCGACGAGCGGCTTGCCCGCCGTATCTTTCCAGGTCACCTGCCACGTCCGCGGGGTGCCGGGTGTGAAACCCGTGTAGCTCACGGCGAGCTTGCCGTTGGCCTGCTCGGTGATGTTGATCGTGTCATTGCCACCGTTCACCGGCACTCCGCCCACGCGCGTACTGTCGCCCTGCACGAGCAGAATGTCGACTTCAAGCTGATCCTGCAGCGGGTTGTAAGGGAGGTTCGAGGCGTTGCCGCCGAAGCCGTCGAAGTTGTCCTCGCCAACCGTAAACTGCGAGTCAGTATCCATGACGAGGATGTCGACGCCGAATCCGCCCTTGAGCGTGTCGGCACCGCTCTGGCCCTCGAGCCAGTCGCTGTCTTCGCCGCCGAAGAGGGTGTCGGCTCCGCCGCCGCCGAAGAGTTGATCCTGGCCGAGTCCGCCATTGAGCACGTCCGCGCCGCCGGACGTTCCGGCCGCGGTGTTTTTGGAGTAGCCAGGCCCGGCGTTGTAGTCGCCGTGCAGGAAGTCACCACCGCCTCCACCGAACAGTGTGTCTGCCCTCAGATTGCCGTACAGATAGTCGACGCCTTCGCCACCGAACAGTTCGTCGCCCACGAGGAGCCATTCTGATGTGAGCGTGGTGGCCGCAAAGGCGAAGAGCGTGTCGCTGCCGTCGTTGCCGTAAAGTCGCTGGCCGGCTTGAATGCCATTGAGGCCGGCATCACCGAAGATCAGATCGTCGCCGGCATCGCCGAAGACCCAGTCAAGGCCATCGTTGCCGCGGACAGTATCGTCCCCCTCACCACCGCGAACGAGGTCGTCGCCGGCATCGCCGAGCACCAAGTCCGCCGCGAGCCCGCCATCGAGATAGTCGTCCCCTTCTCCGCCGGAAAGGATGTCCGCGTCGCCGCCTCCGAAGAGGGCGTCGTTACCCATGCCGCCACGCAACGTGTCGCTACCATCGTTGGGGTTGCCCTGCACTTGCGTGCTGCTGGTGAGTGCGACGGGCCGGAGCCGCGGGCTGAAACCGGTGTAGCCGGGCTCGCGCTCGAGAGCGTCAGTGAGATCGTTGAAATCGATGCCCGTTGTTTCGAGGCCGCCCCAGAGAATGTCGCGACCGGGACCGCCATCGAGGGTGTCATTGCCGATGTCGCCGATGAGGACATCGTTGCCAGCACTGCCGTCGAGTGTGTCGTCGCCGGCCTGACCGAGCAGAGTGTCGTCGCCGTCACCGCCGGTGAGGGTGTCGTTGCCGAGACCCCCGAAAAGGACGTCGTCGTGTTCGCCGCC
>JBGSSZ010000238.1:0-1625 GCA_041736785.1 Limnoglobus sp. | reverse complement strand
GTTCACCGCGATCGTGGTCAGCCGCGAACGCTGCACCGCGGCACTGTTCACGACCACGCTGCTGACCGCGGCCCCTGCACTGACCACGATGTCGGAGTTCACAGCCAGATTGCTCGCTGGCAGCGTGAGGACGCTGTTGTTTGTGGCGTCGTCACGGAGTGTGCTGCCGCCCGTGAGTGCGATCGGACTCACGTTCAGATCCGCGGAGTTGTCTCCCGAGCCCACGGTGTAAATTCCGCTCAGGCTTGCTCCACTCTGCGGGCCGAAGATGCTCACGACCGCACCGGTATCGAGTGTGACGTTCAGTGTGCCGACAAGGTTGACCTGCTCGCTGAAGTTGAGCGTGATGTCGATGGGATCGCCGACGCCGTAGGTGCCATCGGGCGTCGTGCTGGTGATGCTGCCGATGACCGCATTCTGCGTGTCGATGTCGAAGATGTTCGAGGCGTCGAACTGGGATTGCACATTGCCAGCGAGGTCCTGGGCGCCGGTGAATCGGATGCTGATGTCGTCGATGGTCATGTTCTGATCGCTGACGTTGAACTTGGCTTGATAGGTGAACGCATCGAGCCAGTTTCCGCCATTGGGTGTGAGCGACAGGCCGGGGCTGGTGGCGGGGAACGAGACGGTGGGGTTCACCGCCGTGTTCATCAACTCGTTGTACTTCAGGCTCGCGGTGAAGCCGTTGGTGCCGACATTGGCATCGCTGACGACGATTGTGTTCAGCGTCAGCTTCGAGGCGGCGGGGCTGATGAAGTCGATGTTGTACGCGCCGCCGATGGTGGGCAGCGCGGCGAGCGGATTGCCGACGGCATCGATCGTATTGCCGCTGCTGACCGCGGCGAGCGTGAGCGTGCCCGCGCCACTGCCGCCGGTCGTCGCATTAACCGTCCAGCTTGTGCCGGAACCTGTGACGGTGGTGATGGCGGGTGAACCGGACAGGCCGCCGTTGAGCAGTGTGAAGACGCCCGGAGCAAGCCCGGTCACAGCTTCGCTCAGCGTCAGGTTCCAACTGACTGTGGCCAGCTTGTTGTCGAGCGGATTGACGCGGTCGATCTTCGCGATGATCGGGTTGGCAGTATCGATGTCGAAGAGGTTGGCTTTGGTGAACGTGGGAGCCGTGTTGCCGAAGCTGTCTTTGCCGCCGGTGATGCGCGTATCGATATTGGCCAGGCTCAGGCCCGTGTCGGCCACATTGAAGAGCCCGACGAAAGTCTTGCTGTCGGCCCAGGTGCCGCTCTGGAAGACGATCGCGGGGCCGGGGTTCTCGACCGGGAAGCTGAAGGCAGGCGCGCTGGTGGTATCCATGCCTTCGGAGTACGCGGCACTGATCGTAAACGTGCCGGTGCCGACGTTGGCATCCGCGAGCGTGGCCTTGCTGGCGGTGAGCGTGCTGGTCAGGGCCACTTTATCGACGAAGTAGCTTTCGCCGGCGAAGGGCAGATTCGTCGGCAACAGACTCAGGCCGGTGCTGTTGACAAAATTGAGGGTGAGGTCGCCATCACTGCCGGTGTTCGCGGTGACAGTGTAGGTGGTGCCGCCACCGGTCACGCCGGTGATGCTGGCGCCCGTAGCGCCCGCACCGCTGAGCGCGAAATTGGCGGTGCTGAGGCCGGTGAGGGTGT
>JBGSSZ010000318.1:0-2542 GCA_041736785.1 Limnoglobus sp. | reverse complement strand
CGATACGCCCGCACCGGTTCGCCGGCCATCCAGCGCTGAACCTCGTCGGCAAGCTCGGTGGCACTCTGATAGCGGGCATAGCGGCGGCGGGCCATCGCCTTGGCACAGATCGCTTCGAGCACGGGATCGGCCTGTGCATTCACCTCGCGGGCCAGCGGTGTGGGCTTGGCCGCGATCGCCGTGAAAAGCCCGCGGGCTCCCGAATGCACCGACGCCGAGTTGCTGCTCTCGTGCGGTGCCACCCCCGTGAGGATTGCAAAGAGGATCGCTCCGAGGCCGTAGATGTCGGTCCGTTCGTCGATCTCATCGCCACGGCCCGCTGCCTGCTCGGGTGCCATGTAGAGCGGCGTGCCAAGCACCTGCCCGGCGATGGTCCGGTTCGACTCGTCATCGCTGGCTGACTCGGAATGATCGTCGGGCAGATTCGTCTCATCGAGCACCTTGGCCAGGCCCCAGTCGATGACGATCACCTGACCGAAATTGTCGATGGCCACGTTTTCCGGCTTGAGATCGCGGTGGATCACTTTCCGCGAGTGAGCGTGGCCAAGGGCCTGACAGATGCTGACGAACGCCGTCAACAGATAGCGCAGCAGCATGGGATCGTGGTCGCCCGACTCGCGGCGTTCGTGATACTCCTGCACGGCGTTCTGCAGCGTCTGCTTGCCGAGGAACCGCATCGTGTAAAAGACGCGATCGGTTTTCTGATCTTCGCCGAACTGATAGATGGGCACGATGCCGGGGTGTTCGAGCCGGCCCGTGATCTCGGCTTCACGACGGAAACGGGCGATCGCGGCGTGGCTTGCCTCCGAGCCACGAGTGATCTCCTTCAGTGCCACGTGCCGCTGCATGTTCTCGTCGCGGGCCAACCAGACCGAGCCGAGCCCACCCTGACCGATCTTGCGGACAAGCGACAGCCGTTCCTCGGCGGACCGCGATCCGCCCTGAGCCGTGTCCCCGACGGGGGCGAGCCCCAGCAGCTTGGCGACGCGGCCGCTTTCATCGAGCCGCTCCAGTGTGCTGCTCAGCGAACTTCGGCTGCCGGGGATCGCCGGCCCGCTGTGCAGGTCGTTGAGTGCCACAGTTGCGGTGGCGTCGAGCCGCTCCCGGTCCGCCGTGGTGAGGATGCCCATGGTCTGCAGGTGGTCGGCCAGCGAGGTCTCGCCGTGGATGGTCCAATTGTTGAGTGCCGTCCGCAATTGCCGTTCGGTGAAGCACCCGGCCCGCAGCCCTTGCGCCGCGAGGATCACATCGCGTTCTTCCTTGTTGTCGCCGCTGCCGGCGAAGGCGATCGTGCCGGACGTGCTCGGAGACGTGGGAGCTGAACCGTTCGCGGCAGGACCTGGCGGAGGCATGGAGTGGCTCTCGTGTTCGTGGCCGTCGCTCACTCCCTGCACAACCCGACCAATCCTTGAATCAGGTCCATGTTATCGCCTGCGGCCAATCATGAAACCGCGAAATCCGCGAGAAAAGCCGCGCACACTGATCAGTCGACGGCGTATCCGGTTTCGACAATGCGGCTGCATAATGATTTGACGACGCTGTGTACTCACACCGCAGCGGGCGACGGCTCCACTTGCGGATGCGCTGCAGCTCGCCCTATCATTCTGGGATGCTCACTCTCATTCTGCTCTCGTTCGGCTCGACCACCGCCATCACCACACCCGCTGATCCGCCGACCGTGCCGCAGCGATTCCGGCTCGAGCCGGGCTCATTTTCCGTGACGGTCACTCCCAAATACACGCTCCACCACAGCGGCGTCGAAGTGCTCGACATCGCCTACCCCTCCGCCGTGGCCACGGAGCACACGGAGAACAACACCGTCGTCGGCGAGATCTTCCGACCACTGCAGGCGACCAGTAAGACGCCGGCGGTGCTGGTACTCGACATCATGGACGGTGCCCAAGTGGTGAGCCGCGGGCAGGCGATGTGGCTGGCGAGCCACGGCATCACCGCGCTGACGATTCGCATGCCGTACTATGGGCCGCGGCGACCCGCTGGGACGCGACTCAAGATGGTTACTATCGACATTGAGCAATCGGTGAAAAATGTCACGCAGGCCGTGCTGGATGGCCGCCGCGGCATTGCCTACCTCGCGTCGCGGGCCGATGTCGATTCGTCTCGCATCGGTGTGCTCGGTACCAGCCTCGGCAGCTTCGTGGGCGGGCTCGTGCTGGCGTCGGAACCGCTCGCCACTCGTGGGGCTTTGCTTTTGGGTGGCGGTGATCTGGTGAACTCATTTTACGATCATCCCAAGGCGAAGCCGTTCACGGCGATGAACGATCTTGTCGGTGGCAGCCGGGCCAAACTGAAAAAGTTGATCGATCCCATCGACCCGGCGACCTATGCAGAGCAATTAAAAAGCAAGAAGCTGCTGCTGATCGCAGCGAGCCGGGATGATGTGGTGCCACCCAAGGCAATGAAAGCACTCTGGGAAGCGACCGGGAAGCCGACATTAATGTGGGTGAACGGCACCCATGTCGGCGGAGCACTCTATGCATTTCCCTCCATGGCCGCCGCGATCAAGCATTTCGAGTCAGAATGA
>JBGSSZ010000307.1:0-2647 GCA_041736785.1 Limnoglobus sp. | reverse complement strand
CGCGGCGACACCGGCGACTGCGGTGCCGTGGCGGTCGGAGCCAGAGGTGAAACTGGCATTGTTGTTGTCGTTGGCGAAGTTCCAACCGTTGACATCGTCGATCCAGCCGTTGCCGTCGTTGTCCTTGCCGTCTCCGGGGATTTCGCCGGGATTGAACCACGGGTTCAGGTCGGGGTGCCCGGTCTCGACGCCGTCGTCGACGACCGCAATGATGCGGTTGGGCGAGCCGCCGGGGTTCAGATCCCAGGCGAGATCGAGATCGGTGTCGGCATCGGGCACGCCGCCGTACTGACCCGCGTTGTGCACGTGCCAGAGATTGCCGATGCCAATATTGGGGTCGTTCGGGGCGTAGAGCTTCTGCCAGTCCTGATGGAAATTCGGCACGCTCCACTGCACGCGCGGGTCAGCGTTCAGCCCATCGGCGAAGTGGACCGCTTCCCCGCCACGGCTGCGGATCGTCGCGACAAATTGATCCGTCGTACCCCACAGCGGTCGCACGCTTACAAAGCGATGCTCGGCGAAAAACGCTCCCGCTTCGGCACTGTCATGCAGGGCGACGATGACTTCGTCGAGAGCCACCGCATCGCGACCGCTCGCACTGTTGGTGTAGACCGGCGCGGTGTAGGCGATCGCGTCCGAAGCCGGCACGGCACCCGCGCCGTCAAGAACCGCCGCGGAGTTCTCGAGCCAGCGGACCAGCGTCAGCCCCGCCAGCGGGCCACCAGGTGTGCTCAGACGGGCGATCTCTGCATCCGTGGCGACATGCAAGCCAACCACGACGCGGTCGGGCCGCAGCGTCAGCCCAATGGTTTCGCCGTCGGAGGTGTAGCTAAGATTGCTCTCCATCCTCGCAGCGGTGCTGGGAGGCAGCCAGGTGGTGAGCGATGCCGTCGCTGGCCAGTCACCAGGACGCGACTCAACAAAGTCAGCCAACCCGCTGGGCAGGGCACGATCTTCAAGTTGGAGTATTCGAGGCGTGAGTCGTCGCATTGTGGAGCACCAGTTCGATGCCCCATCATATCCCAAAATGTCACGAAGCGTTCGCGACGCTTCGCAGAAGCGTGATGAACCATCACAAGGGATCAAGGTTGATGCGCTTGTCGAGATACCGCCCCGGCGTAATCACTGTCAGCGACTCGTTCATCGATGTGTACTGTTCGTACCACGCAAACGCCCACCAGAGGAAATAGCCCACCGTCAGCAGCGTATGCGGGATGCGGAAAAACTGGTTGGCAAAGCCCTCGCTGACAAAAAACTGGAATCCGACCATGATCATCAGTTTGACCAGACCCACGACGATAATGACCCAGATGATGCGATAGACGAACTTTAAGCTGCGGAAGCCAAGCTCGTGCCCTTTCCCTTCGGTCGCATAGTAGTGCACCATCGTGCCGAGCACCGACATCATGCCGAATTCGAGGAGAGATCCGACGATCATCATTGCGACGTAGAGGCGTTCGTTGGCTTTGAAATCGCCGCGAAGGAACATGAACGGGAAATCGGTCAGTGAGTTCAGGTTGTTCAT
Source organism: Limnoglobus sp. (assembly GCA_041736785.1). Lineage (GTDB taxonomy): Bacteria > Planctomycetota > Planctomycetia > Gemmatales > Gemmataceae > JBGSSZ01. The sequence goes on along the minus strand of JBGSSZ010000307.1, from coordinate 1,122 downwards.
CATGGAACTGATGATGAACACGACGCGAGACACTTCGGTGTCGCTGGGCATGTTCCCCCCGCCGTAGGTGCTGGCCAACAACGCAAAGCCATAGATCGCGAGTGGGATGATCAATGCAGCGTGCAGCATGGTAATGATGATGCCCATGACCGCGGTGGACCGCATGCCTTTGGGGCCGAAGAGGCAGCCGATGTAGCCGGCGATGAAGAAGAGGCTTCGCAGCGCAAGGCCGAGGAGTGCGAGCCAGAGCAGCGCGGGGATGAGCGTGCTGGCGATGGCGATGGATCCGAGAAACGCCCCGTAGCAGAGTGCGGTGCCGCAGGATTCGCCGGCTCCGATGGCGAGCAGTTTCACGCCGAGCCGGGCGTTCCAGCAGAGCTTGTCCATGGCCCGATAGCGCGGTGTGTCGGTTTCTTCACGGCTGCGGCGGCGCGGCTTCTTCGCCTCTTCATCTTCCTCCTCACGCACTACGCGGCCGCGGACCACCGGCTTCTCCGGAGGCAGAGCCTTCGCAGTTGGAATCGCCGCGGCTGCGGGTGCCGGGCGGTCAAACGGCAGCGGAATCGCCGGCTTCGGCTGCGGAATTGCCTTCGCCACCGGGATCGGATCCGACGGCACAGTCACCTGCGACTTGCACTGCGGACAGCGGATCCGCTCGGCTCCCGGAGGAACCCGCAGCGTGGCTTTGCAGCTCGGACAGGGCATCAGGTCCGCCATCAGTTCAGGCCTCGCAGGAGAGCATGCAACGATAATCGTAAAGTCTGCGTAACACTACTCAACTTTATCAGAAAGCTTCCAGTTCCAATCGTAACGAATTTGTCGGAAGCTCCCACAGTCGTCGGAAATCACCGCGCTGTCGTTTCAATCGGTTCGTCATTTTCCCGAAAACGCAACCTCCCGTGGCGGGCATGATCTACGGTTGGTCAACACGGATGCCCTCGTCACTGTAGTTCACCGTGCCCCCCACTGTCGGGCAGGTCTCGCCGAACATGGAACAAATGTCGCCCCAGGTCATGCATCGGCTGGTCTTCGCGGTGCTCATGCAGCACCTGCCGGAAACCCAGACCGGCCCCGCGTTGCAACTGCTGACCGACGCGCTGCAGCACACGCAGAACCAGGTGC